>NZ_JBFAAX010000374.1:0-5685 GCF_040639995.1 Actinosynnema sp. NPDC023658
GCGCGGTGTCGCGGCGGGTCCGTCGAATGCGCTTCCGGGCGCTGTTGTCGTGCTTTCGCGTGATTCCGCGCGTTCTCGCGGGTTCGTGCTGCGGTCAGGCCCAGGGCAGCGGCGCGTACCGGGTGTCGGCCACGCCGCGCTGCACGGTCGTGCGCCGGTCGTCGATCGACGACCACTGCACGCCGTACATGTCCCGCACGGTGACGTCCTGGCGCAGCAGGTCGTGCGGGTAGCCCAGCTCGAACTCCGCGGCCCGCTCCAGGCGGGCCACCTGCTCGTCGTCGAGCGCCACGTCCACGCAGCCCAGGTTGTCCACCAGCTGCTCGACCTTCGTGGCGCCCAGCAGCGGGATCACCACGCCCGGCCGGGTGCGCAGCCACGACAGCGCGACCTGCGCGGGCGTCCACCCGCCCTCGGCGGCGATCTTGCCGATCTCCAGCACGACCTCGTCACCGCCCGCCATGCTGTGCTCGCGCGGCTGCACGGTCAGCCGGCCCGTGCCGCCGGTGAGGTACTTGCCGGTCAGCCGCCCCTCGGCCAGCGCGCCCCAGGCGAGGACCGGGACGTCGAACTGCCGCGCCATCGGCAGCAGGTCGCGCTCGGCGGCGCGCTCCAGCAGGTTGTACCGGATCTGCAGGCCGACGAACGGCGACCAGCCGCGCAGCTCGGCCAGCGTGTTGGCCTGCGCCACCTCCCACGCGGGCCAGTTGGACGCGCCGACGTGCAGCACCTTGCCCAGCCGCACCTGGTCGTCCAGCGCGCGCATCAGCTCCGGCACCGGCATCAGCGTGTCGTGGGCGTGCACCCACAGCACGTCGATGCGGTCGGTCTCCAGCCGCCGCAGGCTGTCCTCGATGGACCGCACCAGGTTCTTGCGGCTGTTGCCCGCCGAGTTCACGTCGGACAGGTCGGTCTGGAGGGTGAACTTCGTGCCTGATCCTGACGGGCGCCGCACTGGCCACGTCCGACGAAGCGGGAACGGCCACCGCGGAGGCATCCGCCAACGCCCGGTACAAGCCGGAAAACCCGAACCACTACGTCCCCAAGCCCAACGACTACCTGGACATCTCTAAGCCGAACGACTTCCTCGACCTCTGACGCGGGCTCGGCGCGACCCACCCCGGGCCGCGCCGAGCCACCCTCCCACTCCCAACTGACCGCACCACCACACCCTCGACCTGAACCCGGCCGCCTCCTCGACGATTCCGGTGACGAAGCGCCTCCGACCACCACGACCACCACCGAGCCGGCCTCGGACAACGATGAGGTGGACGAGAAGCACGAGTCCGACGCCCTGGACGAGCCCCCCTCGGACTGGACGGACGTCCTCCCGGGGGTGTGGGTGGCGAAGCTGCCGTCCAGCAACGGCTACCGGTACTCGCTCGACGGCGACACTTTGACCGTGGAGAACGCGCTGACCACCAGGGTCTACAGCGACCTCACCGGCGACGGCGACGACTGCTTCCCCACCGACTACACGGGCCACACCGTCGAGCTCTGCCGGTACCACGGCGGCTGAACCGAATCCCCACTACAACCCACCGCCGACTGCACCCCACTAAGCCACCGAACCAGGCGAGAAGCGCCCAGCCGTGCACAATCCTGCCACTAACCCGCTCACCAATCGACCTGACGACGTGGCCACCAATCGCCCCGAATACCGCCAAAGCATCCGCGAGCCAAAACATCACATTCGACGACCCAGCCGCCGCCCGACCACCAACCGTGCCCACCCGTCGGACCCTCGCCAACTGACCATCGCCGCGCCGGGCCCTCTCGCACGCAGGCCGCACCACCCGAGTCACCCGCCGGTGCGTCCCCACCCCACACTCGCCGGCCGACAGCCTCCCGCAAGCCTTCTACCAGTACTTCTGGTCGCGTCGAGCGCTTCAGTAGACCCCGATTTGGGCTACCAGGAACGATCATGTAATCTATGCGCACACCACGGCGAGAGCCGAGTCCGGGTGGCGGAATGGCAGACGCGCTAGCTTGAGGTGCTAGTCCCCGAAAGGGGGTGGGGGTTCAAGTCCCCCCTCGGACACATAATTTGCCCCACGATGTAATTCCAGGTCACCTGGCAGCGTCGTGGGGCTTTGTGTTTCCCGACGCAGCCCCGAGCCTACCTGGTGGTCGCTGCTCGTGTGGTGCCTCCCGGCGTGAGGGCAGGAGCAGCGGGCGGCGTCCGACACTTCGTGCCGAGCCCTGTCGACGGCGAAGTTCGCCTGGCGGTGGGTGTTCGTCTCGCCCCGCCCGGGATGCATCCCGCGAACGGGTGGCGCCGATAGTGGGGCGGAGCCCGGCCTGCCGGTGCCGCCGCTGTGGCACTGAAGGGCGCTCGGGACGGGCAGGCGGCCGGAGAGGCCGGCGCGCGGGGCGGGTTCCGCGAGCCGGTGCGTCCACCTGGCCTTTGGGCGTATCGGGTTGGTCGGCCTCCGAGGCGGTTACGTAGCTCAAGGCGAGCAGGAGTTGTCCGCCCGCCTCTCCGCGGTCTTCGTTTCCGGGCATGTCGTGGACAGGCTGCGGTGTGGGGCGTCTGCGTGGTGCGCGTGTTCGCCCGGTGGTGCCGCGGTCGAGGAGTGCGACGCCGGTGGTGTCGCAGCGGAAGACGAGATCGAGCGCGTCGACCAGCCGTGTGGTCTGTTCGTGGTCGGGGTTATCGGCGATGCCTGTGGCGGTGAGGTGTGCGGCGATGTAGGCGAGCAGGTGGTCTTCGCGTAGGTAGAGGTTGCGCGGCGCGCCCTCCGGTCAGGTACGGGCGCTGGTGTGGCCGTGGCGGCAGCGGTAGGCGGCACGGCCGTGGGAGCGGTGGGAGTCCACCCTCCGCCCGCACAACCCGCAGTGGAGCCGGCCCGCCAGCAGGTAGACATACCCGCCGCCATTGGGGTCAGCCTGGCGGATGCATTGTCTGGTGGCCTGGATGGTCTGGGCGGTGACGAAGTCCTGTTCGGACACCAGCGGCGTGTGGGCGATGCGGGTCGAGATCGCCCAGTCGTGGTGCTGGTTGCGGACGCTGGTGCGTCGGCCGCTGGAGGAACGGGTGGCGCGGTCGGCGCTGGTGCGGTTCCACACTTGACGGCCGGTGTAGCGGGGATTGCCCAGGATCTCCACCACGGTGCGCAGCGACCACCCGGGATCAACCCGATTGCTGTTGCGATCCGGGTCCGCGCTCGAAGGGCTTGGCACGGCTTGCTCGTTGAGGTGTCGGGCGATGCCGGCGGCGCTGTGCCCGGCCAGACGTAAGGAGAAGATCAGCTGCACGACGGGCGAGGTGGCCGGATCGGGCACGAGCCGCTGCTGCCGGACACCACGTCGCGCCAATGCCCGATTCGGGTGTGGTCCGGCATCGACGAGCCGGTAGCCGTAGGGCGGCCTGCCGCCGAGGTAACGCCCCTGCTCGACGGTCTGCATCCGCATCGCGGTGACGACCCGGTGGCGGGAACGCAGCACCTCCGTGAGCGAACGCTTCGCGAGCAGCGCCAGCAGCGCCTCGTGCGCGGGGTTGCCGAAATCCACCGGCCCCTCGGCCTCCGGTAGCCACAGCTGCACCCCGTACCGCTCCAACACCGCCCGCAGCTCGCGCACCTGGTTGGTATCGAGAAAGGCGCGCTCGTACTCGCCGACCACCACCGCGTCGACCCGGTCCGCGTTGGCCGCGATGTAGCGCAGCATCGCCGCGGCCCGAGGCCGCAGATGCCAGGGGACCTGACGGGAGCACCCGACCTCGAAGTACTCCTCCACGATCACACCGTGCTCTCCGGTGAGCCTGCGGGAGACATCCAGTTGCCACGCCCGCGACGTGCGCGGGTCCTGGTGTTCGCGGGTGGAGGCTCGGCCGTAGAACAGGAACCGCAGACTTTCGACCGGAGTGGCGTCCAGGGCCGGGATGCCGGTGGGATGGTCGCGGCGATCCACTCGGCGAGCGTGGTCGGGCGTGGCAGGGCGGATACCGTCATGCTCGGTCCTCGACGTCGGAACGGGGATGGACGCCGAGGTGACGAGGTGACCTCGCCGCCATGACAAAGAACTACGGTAATGCCCTCGATCGGAGCAGTCCGAGCCGCCTGGATCGTCGGTGAGCCCGCGGCATCCGGTCGCTGATGCCGACGTCCACCGCGACCTGGGCGACACGACGGTCGGACGGGACCAGGGCGAGGACCTTGCTTCGGAACTCCGGTGGGTACCGCTCCGGCATCATGAGCTGTCCTCCGGGCTGCTGAGACGCATGATCCAGTAACCCGAGTCCACACAATCAGGTGAGGATCACCCTGTCCGTCAAAACGGGTCAACCCCAGACCATCCCCTCCAGACCCAAGCCCGACAACCCACCCCACCCCGACCGGACCACCCGATCCCACAACCGAACCACGCGCCGGTACACCGCCGACCGATCCTCAGCGGCCTGATCAACGAGTACGAACCCGCAACAGCCTGACAAGGCCGCCATAGTCCGCCTCCGGTTCCTTGCGGGGACTCCGACCCTGCCGCAGCATCAAGATCATCTACTCGGACGGTCCGAATTGGCCGCACACCATCACCCCGCTGCTCGAGCCGGGTCCCCACGACATCGACGCCCTGATAGCGACATCGCACACACGACACACGATCGAGTGGTCATGCGAGCTTCGGGCTGCGAGGGTGGCCCTGCCAGTCAGCAGGGTCGGAGTGCCACAGCGACGCAATTGCGGCGCCCACTGACCACAGCACCAGGTCACACACCGCCAACACCTGGCCGACTACCAAGAGCAGCAGGAGTAGAAGGCCATCACCGAGTGCGGGCGCAGGCGACGCCGCCACGGCGCCGCTGCCGTTCCGCCGACCACCTGATCGGATGATCAGGTGGCGAGGACCTTTCCGAGCGGCCCGCGTCCGCCCATCATGTCCGGGAGCGGGAGGACCGTGCCGGTCCGGGCTGGGGAGGTCGCGTGTCGGATCAGGCGCAGCACGCCGTCGGGGACGAGGACGAACTCGGCGTCGGCTCCGCCTCGTGGAGGTACCTGGGCAGGTGGCGGCTGCTGCTGGTGGCCCACCGGGCGCTGGTCCTGCAAGGCGCCCATCCGGCCGTCGGCGCCGCGATCAGCCAGTTCTCCGTCTACACGGCCCGACCGTGGCGGCGGCTGTTCCACACCCTCGACAGCCTGCAGCTCTACATCTACGGCACGCAGGCCCAGCGCGATCGGGAGATCACCCGCCTGGAGCGGCTGCACCGGCGGATGCGGGGCGTCGACGAGCGGGGCAGGCCGTTCACCGCGTCGGACCCGGCCGCCAGGATGTGGGTCCACCTGACCCTGTTCGACTCCATGCTCACGGTGCACCGCCTGGGCGGCGACCCGCTGCCCCGCGTCGAAGCCGAACGCCTCTACGCCGAGTGGCGCGCGCTCGGGCACCGGTTCGGCATCACCGACGCCGACCTGCCCGCCACGCTCGACGACTTCACCGCCTACTTCGACCGCACCGTGGACGAGGTCCTGGAGGACAACGCGGCCGTCCGCGACCTGCTGTTCGGCAGCATCCACCAGGCTCCCCCGCCGCCCGGCGTGCGGATCCCCCAAGCGGTCTGGGCGCCGCTGTGGCGCGTGGTCACCACCGCCGCGGTGCAGGCGACGGTGACCACCCTGCCGGCGGCGCTGCGCCGCAAGTTGGGCATCACCACCCTGCCCGGCTTCGGCCTGGTGGTGCTCGGCCTGC
>NZ_JBFAAX010000375.1:0-5670 GCF_040639995.1 Actinosynnema sp. NPDC023658
GCTGGTCGGCGCGGCGGTCGGGGTGCTCGCCACCGGCGTCGGCTACCTGGCCTCGGCGCTGTTCCTGCTGCGCATCCGCACCGAGGAGCCGCGCCCGCGGGCGCCGGAGAACCCCGGATTGCGGCGCGAGATCGCGGAGGGCCTGCGGTTCGTCTTCGGGCACCCGTCGCTGCGCGCGATCGTCGGCTGCACGGCCACCGCCAACTTCTTCGGCGGCATCGCGATGGCCGTGCTGGTGCTGTTCCTGGTGCGCGGGCTCGGCCTGTCCGAGGGCGTGGTGGGCCTGGTGCTCAGCTCCGGCGGCCTGGGCGGCGTGCTCGGCGCGCTGACCGCGAACCGGTGGAACGTGCGGTTCGGCCGGACCACCGCCATCTGGCTGTCCGCGCTGGTCACGTTCCCGCTCGGGCTGCTCGTCCCGCTCGGCGCGGCGGACTGGCGGATCGGGTTCCTGGTCCTGGGCGAGGCCGCGATCGGGTACGGCTCGGTCGTCTACAACATCACCCAGGTCAGCTACCGGCAGTCGATCTGCCCGGACCACCTGCTCGGCCGGATGAACGCGAGCATCCGGTTCGTGGTGTGGGGCGCGCTGCCGCTCGGCGGGCTGGTCGGCGGCGCGCTGGGTGGCGGTGTCGGGGTCGGGGCGACGCTGTGGGTGGCCATGGCGGGCCAGTCGCTGTCCGTGCTGTGGGTGGTGCTGTCACCGCTGAGGAGCCGTGCCGCCGTCGACGCGTGACCTCCGGCTGTTCTTCGGGGTGGCGTCCCCGGCGTGCCTGCCGACGTCGGTCGAGCCGTCCGTCGTTCGGGCGCTCCTGTCACCACTGCGGTCGATGCGCGACCCGCCCGGTGATCACTAGGTTCGACCGGCATGGCTGACACCACCGTGCTGCGCGAAGGTCTCCGGTTCGGCGAAGGTCCGCGGCAGGGCCCGGACGGCAGGCTGTTCTACTCCGACTTCTACGACCACGAGGTCCGCGCCCTCGACCTGGCCACGGGCGAGGAGGAGGTCATCTGCGAGGTGCCCGAGCAGCCGTCGGGGCTGGGCTGGCTGCCGGACGGCCGGCTGCTCGTGGTGTCCATGCGCGACCGCAGGGTGCTGCGGCTGGAGGACGGCGGCCTGGTCGAGCACGCCGACCTGACCGGCATCGCCACCTTCCACGCGAACGACATGCTGGTCGACGCGCACGGCCGCGCGTACGTCGGCAACTTCGGCTTCGACCTGCACGCCGCCATCGCGGCCGGCGGCGAGGGGCCGATGATGGAGCCCGGCTGGGTCGCCCCCGGCACGTCGTTGGCGCTGGTCCGGCCCGACGGCACGGTCAGCGTGGCCGCCGAGGACCTCAAGTTCCCCAACGGCATGGGCCTGCTGCCCGACGGGCGCCTGGTCGTAGCCGAGACGCTCGCGTTCCGGCTGACCGCCTTCGACGTGGCCGACGACGGCACGCTGTCCGGCCGGCGGGTGTTCGCCCCGCTGCGCGACCACGGCATCGCACCGGACGGCATCGCGGTGGACGCCGACGGCGGCGTGTGGGTCGCGCCCGCGCTCCAGCCGGTCGCGTTCCGGGTCGAGGAGGGCGGCGCGATCACCCGGCGGGTCGGGACCAGCCGGCCGTGCTTCGCCGTCGCGATCGTCGGTGACCGGCTGGTCTGCTGCACCGCCCCCAGCTCGCAGCCCGAGGAGGTGGCCGGAGCGCGGCTGGGGAGGCTGGAGGTGTTCGCCCTCTAGAGGGCGTCCCACCAGGCCTGGTCCAGCTCGCCGCGCGCGACGAGGACCGCCGGGCCGGAGAGCGTGGAGCCGTCCTCCTCGATCACCACGGACACCTGCCCACCGGGAACGTCCACAGTGGCCTTCCCGGTGCGCCGGCCGGCCCCGTATAGCCAGGACGCCACCGCGGCCACCGTGCCCGTGCCGCACGACCTGGTCTCGCCTATGCCGCGCTCGTGCACGCGCATCCGCAGGGCGCCCTCGTCCAGCACGTTGACGAACTCCACGTTCACGCCGTGCGGGAACAGCACCGGGTCGTGACCGGGGGGCACGCGCAGGTCCAGCTCCCCGACCGGGGACTCCGTGACGCACGCCAGGTGCGGGTTGCCCACGTCCACCGCGACGCCGGCGAACGCGCGACCGCCGACCGTGGCCGTCCCGGTGCCGGTGACCAGCACCCGGCCCATGTCCACCGTCACGGTGCCGTCGTCGTGCGCGGTGACGTGCCGCTCACCGGCCCGCGTGCCGATGGTGAACTCACCCGTGGGCACGAGCTCGGCGTCGACCAGGTACCGCGCGAACACCCGCACCCCGTTGCCGCACATCTCGGCGATGGAGCCGTCGGCGTTGCGGTAGTCCATGAACCACGGACCCAGGTCGTGCCGCACGACCCGCAGCACGCCGTCCGCGCCCAGGCCGCGCTGCCGGTCGCACAGCGCGCGCACCCGTGACTCGGTCAGGTCCAGCAGGCCGTCCGGGTCGGGCAGCACGACGAAGTCGTTCTCGGTGCCGTGGCCCTTCAAAAACTCGATTCCCACGGTCACCAGGCTACGGTGCGACCAGCCCGAGCACGTCGTCGGCCAGCGCGGGGGAGGCGGCGTCGAACCAGGTGACCCGCTGGTCGCGGCGGAACCACGACCGCTGCTTGCGGACGAACCGCCGGGTGGCCTGCGCGGTCGCCGCCGCCGCTTCCTCCAGCGTGGACTCGCCGTCGAACGCCGCCAGCACCTGCTGGTAGCCCAGGGCGCGGGACGCCGTGCGGCCGTCGCGCAGGCCGCGGGCCTCCAGCGCGCGCACCTCGTCCACCAGCCCGGCCTCGAACATCCGCGCCACCCGCGCGTCGACCCGTTCGTCCAGCTCGGACACCTCGCGGTCCAGGCCGACCACCACCGTGCCGTAGCGGGCCGGTCCGGGCTTGGGCAGCGTGGCCGAGAACGGCTGCCCGGTCAGCTCGATGACCTCCAGCGCGCGCACCACCCGGCGGCCGTTGCTGGGCAGGATCGCCAGCGCGGCGGCCGGGTCGAGCTGCGCCAGCCGCCCGTGCAGCGTCTCCGCGCCGAACATCACCAGCTCCTGCTCCAGCTGGGTGCGGATCCTCTCGTCCGTGCCGGGGAACACCAGGTCGTCCAGCACGGCCTGCACGTACAGGCCCGAGCCGCCGACCAGCACCGGCGTGCGCCCGTCGGCCAGCAGCCGCTCCACCGCGGCCCGCGCCTCGCGCTGGTAGGCGGCCACGGAGGCGGTCTCGGTCACGTCGAGCACGTCGAGCAGGTGGTGCGGCACGCCCTGCCGCTCGTCCTCGGTGATCTTGGCCGTGCCGATGTCCATGCCCCGGTAGAGCTGCATCGCGTCGGCGTTGACCACCTCGCCACCCAGTTCGGCGGCCAGCCGCACGGCCAGGTCCGACTTGCCGGTGGCGGTGGGCCCGACGACGGCGATGGGGATGGGGGTGTTCACGCGCCCAAGCCTGTCAGACGCCTCCGCGGCCCCCGGACGTGCTGTCCCACACCGCGAGGTGGTAGCCGACGCCGAACGGCGCGAGGAACTCCGACCGGCTGCACCGCCAGGGCCCCGGCACGCCCGCCGCCACCTGCCACGCGGCCCGCCCCGACGCGCCCAGCTCGGCCGCCAGCGCGGGGTCCAGCGCCCGCAACGCGGCCGTGTCCGCCCTGGCCAGCGCCTCGCGCACGTCCTCGTCGAACGGCCCGGCCCGCTCGTCCGGCCGACCCACGGCGTGCTCGCCGTGCCGGTGCGACCCGTCACCGAGCACCAGCAGCGCCGGCGCACCGGCCAGCTGCCGGCCCAGGGCGACGCACTCGTCGGTCGGCAGGTCCGGCGGCACGAGGTGCACCCGCACGGCCCGCGCGCCCGCGCGTTCCCTCAACCAGGCCGCGACCAGCACCGGCAGCGGCAGGTCCTCGTCCACCCGGGACGCGCCGTCCGACAGCGAAACCCGCACGTCCACCCCGAAGCCGCGGAACGTCCCGGCCACGTCCTCGACCAACCGCGGCCCCGACGGGTCGACCGCGACCGCCACCCACTCCGGCCCCCGCGCGGCCAGCTCCCGGGCCGCGGCCAGGCAGGCCGAGCGCACCGGTTCGGTGTCGCGCACGGCCCCGGAGACCAGTTCGGGCACCAGCAGCGGGGGGTGCGGCACGACCACCAGGCGCGAGATCATGGCGACCAACGCTACTCATCGGCCACCACCGGTACCGATGCGAGCCTTGACCTGTTTGAATGCGCGCGAGGTACTGGACACTCTGAAGGAGCGTCGCGGTACTCGGGTGCTGGGCCCCGTCGTAGGCGGGGCGCCCGTGGTCGGCACGGGCACCACGAAGTGGGCAGGCGAGGAGGAAGCCGGCGATGACGGAGCACGAGACGACACCGGGAACCACTGGCGACAGTGGTGCGGGGGCGGTGGTCGAGGAGACCCGGGTGGGAGCGACGCCGGTCGCGGCGCCACCTCCGGTCCCCGTGGCGTCGGACCACCCTGACCGCTGGGGGCGCGTGGACGCGGACGGCACCGTCTACGTCAAGACCGCGGACGGCGAGCGGGTCGTCGGTTCCTGGCAGGCGGGCGAGCCCGCCGAGGGCCTGGCGCACTTCGCGCGCCGGTTCGACGACATCCGCACCGAGGTCGAGCTGCTGGTGACGCGGCTGACCTCCGGCGCGGGCGACCCCAAGCACGCGATGACCAGCGCGAAGCACGTCCAGGAGAGCTTGGCCGACGCTGCGGTGGTCGGTGACCTCGCCGCGCTGGCCGCACGCGTCGAGCACGTGCTGGTCCTGGCCGAGAAGGGCATGGAGGCCGCCAAGGCCGCCAAGGACGAGGCACGGGCCGCGGCGGGCGCGCGCAAGCAGGAGCTGGTCGAGGAAGCCGAGGCGCTGGCCAACGAGTCCACCCAGTGGAAGGCGGCGGGCGACCGGCTGCGGACCATCCTGGACGAGTGGAAGACCATCCGGGGCGTCGACCGCAAGACCGACGAGCAGCTGTGGCGGCGGTTCTCCAAGGCGCGTGACGCGTTCAACCGCAGGCGCGGGTCGCACTTCGCGGACCTGGACCGGCAGCGCACCGTGGCCAAGAACCGCAAGCAGGAGCTGGTCGAGGAGGCTGAGAAGCTCGTCGAGTCCGACGACTGGGGCCCCACGGCCGGTCGGTACAAGGATCTGATGGTCGAGTGGAAGGCCGCCGGGCGTGCGCCCAAGGAGGCCGACGACGTGCTGTGGCAGCGGTTCCGCGCCGCCCAGGACGCGTTCTTCGCCAAGCGCTCCGAGGCGTTCAGCGAGCGTGACGCCGAGTTCTCGGCCAACGCGAAGCTGAAGGAGGAGCTGCTCGCCGAGGCCGAGCACATCGACCCCACGCACGACCTGGAGGCTGCCCGGCAGCAGCTGTACAAGATCCAGGAGCGGTGGGACGCGATCGGCAAGGTGCCGCGCGAGCGGGTCCGCGAGCTGGAGGGCAAGCTCCGCACGATCGAGGAGCGCGTCCGCGGCGCGGTCGACGCCCAGTGGCGCAAGTCCGACCCGGAGGCCGAGGCCCGCGTGGCCCAGTTCCGCGAGCGGGTCGAGCAGTTCGAGGCGCAGGCCGCGAAGGCGCGCTCGGCGGGCGACAAGCGCCGCGCCGAGCAGGCCGAGGCCCTGGCGAACCAGTGGCGCGAGTGGCTGGCCGCCGCCGTGCAGGCGGTCGC
>NZ_JBFAAX010000376.1:0-5661 GCF_040639995.1 Actinosynnema sp. NPDC023658
GTCGCACCGCCGGTCGGGCGAGCCGGGGTACGGCCATCGCGCAGCCGGTCGGACGGGCCCGAGCCGCCGGGGCACCGGGGAGCCCGGCGCGCTCGGCGGTCACAGCGCGAAGTACGCCGTGGAGCCGGCCGACGCACCCGGTCCCGGCGGCACCCGCCGCGCGGGCTCGCGGTTCGGCGGTTGACGCAGGTCAGGCGGTTCCGGTGCGGCCGGGACGGACATCGTGACCGGCTTGCCCGGCTCCACCACGACGGGCTCGCCGTGGTGGCTCGTGCGCAAGGCGTCCCCCGCCACGATCCGGTACGTGGCCGACCCCTCGTCCACCTCCACCGCGAACCGCGCGCCGCGGAACGACATGCGGAACGCCATCCTGGTCAGCCCCGGTGGCAGGCGAGGCGCGAACGCGAGCTCGCCGTCGTGGTCGCGCATCCCGCCGAACCCGGCCACCAGCGCCATCCACGCACCCGCGAGCGACGCCATGTGCAGTCCGTTGTGGACGTTGCGGTGCAGGTCGTGCAGGTCGGTGAACGCCGCCTCGGCCAGGTAGTCGTAGGCCAGCTCCAACGCGCCCACCTCGGCCGCCAGCACCGCCTGCGTGGCCGCCGACAACGACGAGTCGCGCACCGTCCGCCGCTCGTAGTAGGCGAAGTTCCGGGCCTTCTGCGCGGGCGTGAACGCGTCACCCCGCACGTGCATGGCCAGCACCAGGTCGGCCTGCTTGACCACCTGCTTGCGGTACAGGTCGAAGTACGGCCGGTTGAGCAGCAGCGGGTACTCGTCGGGGTCGGTGCCCTCGAAGTCCCACTCCGCGTGCGAGGTGAACCCCTCGTTCTGCTGGTGCACGTCGAGCAGCTCGTCGAACGGGACCCGCATCCCGTCCGCCGCCTTCCGCCACTCCCGCAGCTCCTCGGCGGTCACGTCCAGCCGTTCGGCCACGTCCGGGTGCCGCTCGCACGCCTCCGCCGCGCCGCGCAGGTTCTTCTGCGCGATGAGGTTGGTGTAGGTGTTGTTGTCCACCACGGCCGAGTACTCGTCCGGCCCGGTCACGCCGTCGATGCGGAACCCGCCGTGCTGGTCGTGGTGCCCCAGCGACGTCCACAGCCGCGCCGTCTCCACCAGGATCTCCGCGCCGCACTCCCGTTCGAACGCGTGGTCGCCGGTGGCGTTGACGTACTGCGCCACGGCGTGCGCCACGTCGCCGTTGACGTGGAACGCGGCCGTGCTGGCGGGCCAGTACGCCGAGCACTCGGCGCCGCTGATCGACCGCCACGGGAACGCCGCGCCGCGCTGACCCAGCACCTCGGCCCGCTCCCGCGCCTTGCCCAACGTCGAGTGCCGCCACCGCAACGCGTCCCGCGCCGCCTCCGGCACCGTGTAGGCCAGCACGGGCAGCACGAACATCTCGGTGTCCCAGAACGCGTGCCCGTCGTACCCCGGCCCGGTCAGCCCCTTGCCCGGGATCGCCCGCGTCTCACCGCGCACCGCGGCCTGCATGATGTGGAACAGCGCGAACCGCAGCGCCTGCTGGAGCTCGTCGTCGCCGTGCAGCTCGATGTCGGAGGCCTCCCAGAAGTCGTCCAGGAACCGCCGCTGCTCGGCCAGCAGGCCCTCCCAGCCGGTCTGCCGCGCGCCCGCCAGCGCCGCCTCGACCTGCGCCCGCAGCGCGGGCACCGACCGCTGGGCCGACCAGCCGTACCCCAGGTACTTGACCAGGCGCAGCTTCCCGCCCGCCGGCACGTCCACGGCGGCGGTGAAGCGGGCCAGGTCGCCCTCGGCGCGGATCTCGGTGCGCACGCCGTCCTGGACCTCCAGCTCGTGATCCATCGCGGCGGCCATCCGCAGCCCGGAGTTGCGCGCGTGGTGCGCCAGCACCGCCCGGTACTCCTCCGCGTGCGCGAAGTCCGACACCAGCGGCTCGTTCAACGCCGCCGCCACCCGCGGGTCGTCGCCCTCGTTCTCCACCGGCTCGTTGGCCAGCAGGTCCGACTGGACGACCAGCTGCACGTCCTCGCTCGGCTCGACCTCGTAGAGGATCGCCGCCACGGCCCGCTGGGTCAGCGACACCAGCCGCTCGCTGCGCACCGTCACCCGGCGACCGGTCGGTGACTCCCACTCCGTGCAGCGGCGCAGCGTCCCGGTGCGGAAGTCCAGCTCGCGCTGGTGCACGTGGGCGCGGCCGTAGCGCATGTCCAGCGGCTCGTCCTCCACCAGCAGGCGGATCACCTTGCCGTCGGTGACGTTGACGACCGTCTGCCCGGCCTCGGGGTAGCCGTAGCCGGACTCGCCGTACGGCAGCGCGTGCTCCTCGTAGAAGCCGTTGAGGTAGGTGCCGGGCAGGCCGCGCGGCTCGCCCTCGTCCAACGTGCCGCGCAGGCCGATGTGCCCGTTGGACAGGGCGAACACCGACTCGGTGCGGCGCAGCTGGTCCACCGCGAGGCCGTCCCAGCGCACCATCCAGGGGTGGATCTCCCAACCGGTCACAGCAGCTCCGCGAGGTCGTCGACGACGACGTCCGCGCCGTGCGCCTTCAGCGCGTCCCGCTGGCCGGTCCGGTCGACGCCCACGACGTGCCCGAACCCGCCGGCGCGACCGGCCTCCACCCCCGCCAGCGCGTCCTCGAACACGGCGGCGTGCTCCGGGCTCACGCCGAGCAGCCGCGCGCCCGCCAGGAACGAGTCCGGCGCGGGCTTGCCCTTGAGCCCGTCGCGGAGGATCACCACGCCGTCCACCAGGCCCTGCACGAACCGGCTGAGGCCGGCCGCTTCGAGGACCTTGCGGGCGTTCGCGGACGACGTCACCACGCCGATGCCCAGTCCGGTCTCCTCCACCGCGCGCAGGTACGACACCGTCCCGGGGTAGGGGGTCACGCCCTCGTGTCGGATGATCGCCTCCAGCAGGTCGTTCTTGCGGTTGCCGACGCCGTGCACGGTGTCGCGGTCGGGTGGGTCGTCCGGCTCGCCCTCGGGCAGCGTGATGCCGCGCGAGGCGAGGAACTCCCGCACCCCGTCGTAGCGCGGCCGGCCGTCCACGAACCGGAGGTAGTCCGATTCCGCGAACGGCTGTTCCCCGCGCGGGCGCAGGAAGTCGTCGAAGGTGCGCCGCCAGGCGCGGCGGTGCAGCACGGCCGTGCTCGTCAGCACGCCGTCGAGGTCGAAGAGACAGGCGGTGATCGCGTCGGGCAGTCCCAGGGCCATGCCCCGTTGTCTACCCCGTCCCGGCCGCGGGTACCCGTTGGCGCGGCGAAGCGGCCGGGGGCGCGGTCGGGCGGTGCTCAGGCGGGCTTGAGCGGGTCGTGGCCGATCGACATGAGACGGTGCCTCCGGTGCGCCTCGTCCGCCGTCGGCAGGTCGTCGCGCCGCTGCGCGCGCACCCGCTCCACGACCCCGCGCATCACCTTGACGTCCTCGGTGGTCAGGTCGGTCCGCCGCTTGCGCAGCACCCGCAGCACGTCCTGACCGGTGGGCGTCCCCGCCTGGTCGGACAGGGCCTCGTCGTCCTCGTCCGCCGAGCGGGCGCGCAGCCAGTCCTCCAGCTCGTGCGAGGTCATGTTCACCGCGCGGTGGAACTCGTCCCACAGGCTGTCGGTCACGGGGGAGAGGGTTGCCGCCTCCTCACCGGGCGAAACGGGCGTCCTTTGCCGAACCCGAACATTCACCGGACGTGCGCCACACCGTGACGGGCCATGGTGGTGGTCATGAAGACATGGACACGCCTCGTCGTCGTCGCCGCGACCGCCGCGATCGGGTTCACGCCGGTCGGTGTCGCGGTCGCCCAGGACAGCACCTACGCGCCGATCACGATCAGCCCGGAGCGGGTGAAGAAGCTGTGCGAGGAGCGCGCGCCGAAGATCGAGGAGCGCATCACGCGGCTGAACACCCGCATCAACGGCGGTCCCGAGGTGCCCGGGTCGACGGCCTGGCTCCAGGCCCAGGCGCAGAAGGCGCGCGACGCGGGCAACACCAAGCGGGTCGAACGCCTGGAGCAGCGGCTGGAGCGCCGCGGCGAGAAGGTGACCAAGCTCGGTGACGCGCAGCGCCGGGTGGACAAGTTCCAGGCCGAGCACTGCGGCGTCAAGTGAGGGCGCTGATCGCGGTCGTCGTGCTGCTGTTCGCGGTGGTGGGGTGCCGTGCCGACGACGCGGCACCCGCGGACCCCGGCTTCGACGGGATCGAGGCGACGCTGGACGAGGTCGAAGCCGAGGTCCTGGAGCCGTAGCCCTCAGATGAGGCCCGGCGCGTACTGGGCCTTCGCCACCTCCACCGCGGCCCGCAGCTCCTCCGCCGTCGCGGTGCCCGACTCCTCGACCGCCGTCGCCCACGCGTCGATGCAGCCCAGGTTGAACTCCTGGGTCTCCGGCGCGTTGGCGGCGGCGACGAGGTCGGTGCCCTCCTCGACGTCGCCCGCCAGGAACAGGGCCAGACCGAGCAGCGCGCCGTCCCACCCGGGCCCGACGTACAGCGCGCCCGCGCCGCTGCCCGCGATCGCCCTGGGCACGGTGTGCTCCAGCTCGACCGTCGTCCGCTCGTCGCTCTCCGGGGAGAGGCGCAGCTCGACGATGCTGGTCTCGCCCCCGTAGGTGACCCGCAGCAGCTCCGGCGGCGCGCAGGTCAGCACCTCGCCGCTCGCGTTGCCCTCGACCTGGAAGCTCCCGCCCTCGCGCAGGTCGCCGCTGACCGGCATGAACCAGCGCCGGAGCCGGTCCGGGTCGGTCAGCGCGTCCCACACGTCCGCCGCCGCCGCGTCGTACGTGCGGCGGAGCACCACGCCGACGGTGTCGTCCGCGCCCGCGCGCACCGCGCGGTGGACGGACTTGAGGTGCTCGGCGAAGTCGATCACTCTTGTTCCTCCTTGAGTCGCCTCTCGCGCTTGCCGCGCGCGAGTTCGGTGGCCAGCGCGTCGAGGTGTCCGCTCCAGAACCGGCGGAACCGGTCGAGCCACTCGTCCACCTCGCGCAGCCCCTGGTCGTCCACCGCGTAGAGGCGGCGGGTGCCCTCCGCGCGGACCCGGGCGAAGCCGTTCTCGCGCAGCACCCGCAGGTGCTGGGAGACGGCGGGCTGCGAGATGCCGAACTCCCGGCCGACCACCTCCGTGACCGCGCCGGAGCTCTGCTCGCCGTCTGCGAGCAGCTCCAGGATGCGGCGGCGGACCGGGTCACCGAGTACGTCGAACGCGTGCACGACCAGCATCTTTCAGCCACAGCTTATATAAGTCAAATCTAAGGCACCGGAATTGTCGGTGGTCGGTGGCACTATCTCGAACGGATGTTCGGTACGCGTTCGAAGGGAGCCATGCGATGCGTGTTCGACTCGATCCCCGTCAGTGGCCCGGCCGTGTCATCCCCGAGACCGACGCCGAGATCGACACGGCGGTCGAGGCGCTCTGCCTCCGTGCGACCTGGCCCGATGCCCACCGCGCCGCCGTGCGCCGGGTCGTCGAGCCCTGGTTCGCCGAGGGGTGGAGCGTCGATGCCCTGCTCGCGGCGGTCGACCGCAGGCCTGACGGCACGAGGCAGGGCAGCCCGAGGAGCCGCGACCAGGTAGCGCACGACTTCCTCCGTGCGCGACTGAGGTCGTGGTGGCAGGGGGGCGCGCGCCGAGCGCGCCCCCCGGTGGCGGGCATGACGCTGGGCGCCTGGTGGCGGATCAACCGGCGCACCAGACC
>NZ_JBFAAX010000377.1:0-5659 GCF_040639995.1 Actinosynnema sp. NPDC023658
ACGGCGACTGGGAGGCCGCCGCGCTCGACCGGCGGATGCCGGGCCGGGTCGGCTTCTTCCTCGCGCCGCCGGTGCGGGCCGGTGACCCGCGGGCGGCGATGTCCGGTCCCCCGACCTTCGCCATCCCGGCCCGCGCCGCGCACCCCGACTGCGCCGCGTTCTTCCTGAACTGGGCGGTCACCGACCACGCGGCCCGGGAGACCACCGTGAAGGTCGGCGGGGCGCTCCCCCTCGGGCCCGCCGGCGACGACCGGCTCCCGGTCGAGCCGGGGTCCGTCACGGCCGCCACGGTGGCCGCCGCCGCCCGGGTCGCCGCGGACGGCACCGGCATGGACTTCCTGGCCAACGCCACCGGCGCCATCCTGACCGAGAGCTGGACGCCCCGGCTGCAGGAGCTGGTGGAGGGCGAGTGCGAGCCGGAGGACCTGCTGCGCCGGGTGCAGGCCGACTACACCGACCAGATCGGCCGGTGAGCCGCGGTGCGGCGCCTGGTCGGCTGGGCGTTCGTCCTGCCCGCGCTGGCGGTGTACGCGGTGTTCGTGCTGCGCCCGCTGGCGTCGACGGTCCGGTACTCGCTGTACCGGTGGGACGGGGTCGGCCCTTCCACCTGGGTCGGCTGGGACAACTACCGCACCGTGCTCACCGACCCGGACCTGTACGGCGCGGTGGGCCACGCGCTGGTGTTGGTGGTGTTCTTCACCGGCGTGCCGGTGCCGTTGGCCCTGCTGGCGGCCTCGGTGATCCGGCACGCCGCGGCGAGCGGCCCGGTGCGGGTGGTGCTCCTGCTGCCCCAGGCGGTGCCGCTGGTGGCGGCCGGGATCGCGTGGAGCCTGCTGCTGTCGTCCACGGGCGCGGTGAACCGGCTGCTGGACGCGGTGGGCCTGGGCGGGGTGACGCGGGCGTGGCTGGGCGACTCGTCGACCGCGCTGGCCGCGGTGGGCGTCATCGGGGCGTGGGTGCTGCTCGGCCTCTGCACGACGTTGCTGCTGGTGGGCGCGGAGCGGATCGACCCGGCGCTGTACCAGGCGGCACGGCTGGACGGCGCGGGCCTCTGGCAGGAGATCCGCGCGGTCGTGCTGCCCGGCGTGAGCCGTGAGCTGGGCGTGTGCGCCACCGTCACGGCGATCGCGGCGCTGGCGGGCTTCGACATCGTCTACGTCACCACGCGGGGAGGGCCGGGCGAGGCCACGACGGTGCCCGGCCTGGAGGTGTTCTCCCTGGCGTTCGCGCAGCGGGAGGTCGGCCTGGCGTCGGCGTTGGCCGTCGTCTCCGCGGTGGTGGTCCTGGTGGTGGTGGCGCCCGTGCTGCGGTGGTCGCGGTGATCACCGGGAGGTGGGAGCGGGCCGCCGGCCGGGTGGTGCTGCTCGTGCTGGTCGTCGTGACGCTCGTGCCGTTCGTCGACCTCTTCGTCACCGCGCTGCACCCGCCGGGGACCTACCCGGCCGGTCTGACCTGGCCGCGTGACCCGCACTGGTCGAACTTCGCGAACGCGTTCCGGCAGGCCCGGATGGCCGAGCTGCTCACGTCGAGCGCGCTGGTCGTGCTCGGCGTCGTCCCGCTGACGCTGGCCTTGGCGGTGCCGGCGGCCTACGCGCTCGGGCACCTGCGGTTCACCGGCCACCGCGCGGTGCTCGGGCTGTTCGCGGTGGGGCTGGTGCTGCCGCTGGAGGCGATCGTCACGCCGCTCTACCAGCAGGTGCGGGACCTGGGCCTGCTCGACACCCGGTGGGGCCTGGTGGTGGCGCTGGTCGCGATCCACCTGCCGTTCGCGGTGTTCTGGCTGCGGGCGCACTTCGCCGGGGTGCCGCCGGAGCTGTCGGACGGCGCGCGGGTGGACGGCGCGGGGCCGTGGCAGGTCTTCGCGCGGGTGCACCTGCCGCTGGCCCGACCCGCGATGTCGTCGCTGGCGATCCTGCTGCTGGTCTGGACGTGGAACCACTTCCTGCTGGCGATCGTGCTGGTCGACGATCCCGCGCGGCGCACGGCGGCGGGCGCGCTCGGCGCGTTCCAGGGCCGGTGGGGCACGGACGTGCCGCTGCTGTGCGCCGGGGCGCTGCTGCTCATCACGCCGCTGCTGGTGGTGTTCGCGCTGCTGCACCGGCGGGTGTCCGCAGACCTCGCCAGAGCGGCGTCGAGCCCGCTCCGGGTGGTCCACCGATCAGCAGGGTCGCCACCGGAACCATATCGGGTCAACGTTTCCCGAAAGCTAAAGATGTTTGCGCTAACTTTAGCGGGACGGCCGAAATTGACTGTCGAACGGCGTTCGAACTGACCATGCCGCCGCAAAGCCGTGTCGATCTCCCCAAAAGGTGCAGGAAGCCGCCCTGACCGGTCCGCACCGGCCCTCACCTGCACGAAACATTTGCGTTACGTCTTGACCGGCTGTGGACCATCGTTCACAGTCTGAGAGGTACGAAGCGCGCGCCCGTGAAGGCAACTACCGGGCCCCCTGTCCCTCGCTTTACGAAGGGGAGGTCCGTTCACCTGTTTGTTAACGCTAACAGCCAGGTGGGATCTCTTGACCAGTGTTCCGATCCGTAAGGACACGTGATGAACCAATCGACACGAGCGGTCATTCGACCGACGCTCGCGCGTCAGTCGAGAACAACGGCGTTGCTGCTCGTCGCGGGACTCGTCGCCACCATGATGACGGTGGCGTTCACCGGCCTGGCCCAGGCGGGCACCACGCTGGGAGCCTCGGCGGCGGAGAAGGGCCGGTACTTCGGTACGGCGGTCGCGGCGGGCAAGCTGGGTGATTCGACCTATGTGAACATCCTGAACCGGGAGTTCAACATGGTCACCGCCGAGAACGAGATGAAGTGGGACGCCACCGAACCCAACCGGGGGCAGTTCAACTACACCAACGGCGACCGCATCCTCAACCACGCCCTCAACAACGGCAAGCGCGTCCGCGGCCACGCCCTGCTGTGGTACCAGCAGCAACCCGGCTGGGCCCAGAACCTCAGCGGCTCCGACCTCCGCTCGGCCATGATGAACCACGTCACCCAGGTCGCCACCCACTACAAGGGCAAGATCTACGCCTGGGACGTCGTCAACGAAGCCTTCGCCGACGGAACCTCCGGCGCCCGACGCGACTCCAACCTCCAGCGCACCGGCAACGACTGGATCGAAGCCGCCTTCCGCGCCGCCCGCGCCGCCGACCCCGCCGCCAAACTCTGCTACAACGACTACAACACCGACGGCGTCAACGCCAAGTCCACCGGCATCTACAACATGGTCCGCGACTTCAAATCCCGCGGCGTGCCCATCGACTGCGTCGGCTTCCAGTCCCACCTCACCAACTCCGCACCCTCCGACTACCAGGCCAACCTCCAACGCTTCGCAGACCTCGGCGTCGACGTCCAGATCACCGAACTCGACATCTCCGGCTCCAACCAGGCCAACGCCTACGCCACCGTCACCCGCGCCTGCCTCGCCGTCGCACGCTGCACCGGCATCACCGTCTGGGGCATCCGCGACAGCGACTCCTGGCGCACCGGAGCCAACCCCCTCCTCTTCGACAGCAGCGGCAACAAGAAAGCCGCCTACACGTCGGTGCTGAACGCCCTGAACGCCGGTGGCACGACGACTACGACGACCACCACCACGACCACCAGCACCACGACGACGACCACGACCACGACCACGACGACCACCACCACCACGAGCGATCCCAACCCGAGTGGTTGCTCCGCGTCGGTCGTGCTGAACTCCTGGGACGGCGGGTTCGTGGCCACCATCAAGGTCACCGCCGGGTCCACCGCGCTGCACGGCTGGAGGGTCACCACCACGCTCGCGTCGGGCGCGACCGTCACCGGCTCCTGGAGCGCCAACCGCAGCGGCACCAGCGGCACGGTGAACTGGACGAACGTCGACTACAACGGCAACGTCGCGGCCGGCCAGTCCACCGAGTTCGGCTTCCAGGGCACCGGGAGCGGCGCAGGCCTCAACCCGACGTGCGTGGGGAGCTGAGCCGCGGATGAGGAACGCCAAGCGGACGCTCGTCGCCGCCGTCGCGATGGTGTCCGGCCTGATCACCGCGCTCGCGCTGGTGGTGCTCGCGCAACCGGCGAGCGCGGCGTCGTTGACCCGGGTGACGAACTTCGGCACCAACCCGACCGGGCTGAACATGTACGTCTACGCGCCCGACCGGCTGGCCGCACGTCCCGCCCTGCTGCTCATGGTGCACTACTGCAGCGGCAGCGCGAGCGGCGTCCACAACGGCAACGGCCACGACTACGTCACCGCGGCGGACCGCTACGGGTACGTGATCGTCTACCCGGAGGCCACCCGCGAGGGCCACTGCTTCGACGTGTCGACGCCGAACGCGTTGCGCCGCAACGGAGGCGGCGACTCGACGGGCATCATGTCGATGGTGTCCTACGCGCGCCAGCGCTACAACGTCGACCCGGCGCGCATCGTCGTGGCGGGCTTCTCGTCCGGCGCGATGATGACCAACGTGCTGGCCGCCCAGTACCCGGACGTGTTCAGCGCGGGCGCGGCGTACTCGGGCGTCCCGGCGGGTTGCTTCGCGACCACCAACGGGTCGCTGTGGAACAGCCAGTGCTCGGGCGGGAACGTGCTGAAGACCCCGCAGCAGTGGGGTGACCAGGCACGGGCCATGTTCCCCGGCTACACCGGCCCGTACCCGAGGATGCAGTTCTGGCACGGCACCACCGACACCACGCTGGCGTACCCGAACTACGGCGAGGAGCTCGACCAGTGGACCAACCTCCACGGGGTGAGCCGGACGCCGACGTCCACGGACTACCCGCAGTCGAGCTGGATGCGCACCCGCTACGGCAGCGTCATCGAGGGCATCAGCATCCAGGGCACCGGCCACACCCTCCCGCAAGCCGGGATGCTGGCCTACTCGATCTCTTTCCTGGGGCTGGACCGCCCGACCACGACCACGACGACCACCACCACGACCAGCAGCACCACGACCACGACCAGCAGCACGACGACGACAACGACCACACCGACGACGACCACCACCACGCCGGTCCCGGCCGACGGGTGCAAGGTCACCGCGGCGGTCAACGCGTGGAACAACGGCCTGACCGAGACGATCACCATCGCGAACACGTCCGCCACGGCCGTGAACGGCTGGCAGCTCGCGTTCACGCTCCCGGGCGGGCAGGCCATCACCGGCGGCTGGAGCGCCACGTACGCCACCGCGACGGGTCAGGTGACCGCGACCAACGTCGACTACAACGCGCAGATCCCGGCGAGCGGATCGGTGTCGATCGGCTTCCAGGCCACCCACACCGGCAACAGCGCCGCCGCGACCGGGTTCACGCTGAACGGCGTGCCGTGCGCCACGACGTGACGAACCGGATCCACGCGACACCTCGACTGGAGGCACCGTGATCAGCACGACGAAAAGGCTCGGCGCGGCGGTGGTGGCGCTCGCGTCCGTCACCGCGCTGTCCGTCATCCTGTCCCCTCCGGCGTCGGCCGCCTCGCCCTTGCGCGACCTCGCCGCGGCCAAGGGGCGGTACTTCGGCAACTCGATGACCGCGGGCGACTTCAACGACTCCGCCTACCGCTCGTTGAACGCGCGGGAAGCGGGAGTCGTGACGCCGGGCAACGAGATGAAGTGGGACGCCACCGAACCCACGCGCGGCGGCTTCACGTTCACCCGCGGCGACCAGGT
>NZ_JBFAAX010000378.1:0-5651 GCF_040639995.1 Actinosynnema sp. NPDC023658
GGGTCAACCCCACAGCATCGGTGCCATGACCAAGAAACCCGATGACTTCACTGTCCACCACGACGGCGTCACGATCCCGGTCTCTCGCGGCGGACGGGGACGGCCGCTGGTCCTGTGTCCCGGGCTCCTCACGACGCAGGCCGACCTGTACGAGCTGATCGAGCTGCTGCGCCGCGACTACGACGTGGTGGCCTTCGACTTGAGGGGCCATGGTCTCTCCTCGCCCGCCGACCGGTACACCTTCGAGGCGTTCCTCAGCGATTTTGATGCCATGATGACGGAGCTGGGACACCGCGATCTGCCATCGGCGCCCGTGCTGGTGGGACACTCGCTGGGCGCGGACCTGGCCGTTCACTACGCCGCCGAGCATCCGGACGCCGTGGCCGAGCTCGTCCTCGTCGACGGCGCGAACCCGGTGCCCGAACCGTTCTTCACCGAGGACGACCTGCCGGAGTTCCGCGCGATGGCGGAGGGGCTGCGCCACGAGTTCGAGCAGACCAGGGGCACCGCGCGTCAGGTGCTGCTGACCCCCCAGGACTTCCTCGACCTGAACCTCGATATCGAGGTGGTGCGCTCCGGCATCCTCGACCGGTACCGCAAGATCGACCGTCCGATCCGCATGATCATGTCGACCACGATGGCCGGGAACAGCGGTGAGGAGGGTGCGCAGTGGCGCAACCGGAACTGGCGGGCCGGCGTCGAACGGCTCGTCCGCGAACGGCCGCACATCTCCACGTCGTGGGTCGACGCCGACCACCGGCTCGTCGTCACCCACGCTCCGGAGATCGCCCGGCTGATCGGCGATGCACGAAGCCCGGCCGGCCAGGCGGCTTCCTGAGCAGCTCCCGGGACGAGGACACTGGACCGGTGCTGACCATCGGCGAGTTGGCGTCGTACGCGGGGGTGACGGTGCGCGCGGTGCGGCACTACCACGCCAAGGGGCTGTTGCCGGAGCCCGATCGCGACCACTCCGGTTACCGGAGGTATGACGCCGGTGCCGTGGTCGAGCTGATCAGGATCAGGACTCTCGCCGAGGCCGGTGTCCCGTTGTCGCGGGTGCTGGAGCTGCTCCAGGCCGACGAGGAGGAGTTCGCCGCGGCGATCACCGATATCGACAAGCGGTTGCGGGCGGAGATTCGGCAGCGGCAGCGGCATCGAGAGCGGATCGCCCGCCTTGCCTCCGGGGACAGCCTGGCACTGCCCCCGGAGGTGGTCGAGATTCTCGACCGGCTGCGAGCGCTCGGCGTTGACGAGCGCATCGTCCAGGTCGAGCGGGACGGCTGGATCCTGCTGGCCGCGCACTCACCCGAGCGGATCCCGGAGTGGGCGGCGCGCAAGTGGGAGCAGATCGCCGACCCACCGCTCATCGATTTCTACCTCACCCTGGGGCAGGCTCTCGAACAAGTCCACGACGGTCCGGAGCTGGTCGAGTTGGCCGACGAGCTGGCCACCTACATCACGCAGATGACCGACGAGCAGGACGAGGACTACGTCGGCGACACCGAGGTCGAGCCACCGTTCGCCAAACTGATGGACACACTGGCCTTCGACACCGCCCCACCGGCTCGCCGACTGGTCGAGCTGCTCAGGACGCGAGGCTGGACCGGCTGGACGAAGCTCGAACGCGTTGACCCAACACCGGGTGCGGCCGGAATGCGGGAGGAAGGCACCACACTTCGACGCCCCCCGCATCGTGGGTGAGGTTCCCCGGTAGCTCGGAGTCTTCGATCCTCATCTGGTTGTACGGAGTCGGGTTGCTGGATGATCACTGTACAACCAGGTGAGGATCACCTCGGCTCGGCCGGCGGGTCCTCTTCGTGGGAGATCGTCAGCTGGACCCAGCGCACGTCGTGCCACGCGTTGTTCTTCCAGCCGATCCGCCGGTAGGTGCCGACCGGTGTGAAGCCCATGGCTCGGTGCAGGCCCTCGCTCGCGTCGTTCGGCAACGTCATCCCGGCCGCGACGGTCCGGTAACCGCGTTTGGCGAGCCGCGCGAAAAGAGCGTCGTACAACGCCCGCCCACCACCGGAACGACGACGGCCGAGTTCAAGGTAGACGCTGACCTCGCACGACCACCGGTAAGCCTCCCGAGCCTTGAACGGTCGCCCATAAGCGTATCCGACGACACGACCGCCGTCTTCGAGCACGACCCACGCGTGCATGTGCTGCGCTTCGGCTATCCGCGCGGCCATTTCCGCCGCGTCCGGCGGCTCGGTTTCGAACGTGATCGCGGTATCGGTGACGTACGGGGCGTAGATCGCCGCGCACGCTTCAGCGTCCTGGTCCGACGCGTCTCGTACCCCATCCATGGGAACTATGGTAGGCGATAAGTGTCGCTATAGTGGACACTATGTCGGATCCGCTGTCAGTGTCGCTCGCCACAACCCTGCGCGCCGCCCGCGTCGCCCGGGACATCACGGCCAACGCCCTCGCTCAGCGTTCCGGCGTGTCCCGAACGATGATCAGCAAGATCGAACGGGGCGAAGCGCAACCGACGGCCGTCCTGCTCAGCCGCTTGTCGGCCGCGCTCGGCATGACGCTGTCGGAACTCATCGCCCGTGCCGAAGGTGAACGCCGGCTGGTCCGGGCCGTCGACCAGCCACAGTGGACAGACCCGGAGACCGGCTACCGCCGCCGCGCGCTGTCGCCGTCCGCCGGCGGACCGCTGGAACTCGTGGAAGTGGTACTGCCCGGCAAAGCGGTGGTCGAGTACCCCGCGGACACGTACACCTTGGTGCACCACCAGATCTGGGTGCTGGACGGCCGGCTGGACTTCCGCGAGGGCGATGTCGTGCACGAGTTGGCCAAGGGCGACTGCCTCCAACTCGGCCCGCCACAGCCCTGTGCGTACATCAACCCGACCGACACGGCCTGTCGCTACCTGGTGGCCTTGGCCAGGCGCGGCTAAGACGACGTCTCACGTGGCGGTGAGCGTTGTGTCATGATCTTCGTCCGTGGTTGATCGGTTGTCGCTGCGGTTGGTGCCCGACGAGCTGTGGGCGTTGGCAGAGCCGTTGATTCCGAATTCCAAGACCCGTCCGCAGGGTGACGGAATGACACCGGGTCATCCCGTGAGCAACGCGATGGGGCCCTCGGGGTTCGACCCCGAAGCGGTGCTGGACGTGCTGCTGGTGGAGGACGACCCGAGCGATGCGCTCATGGCCGCCGAAGCCCTGACCGGCAGCCCGGTGCGGCTGCACACGGTGCGCGACGGCGACGAGGCGCTGGCGGTCCTGCTGCGTGCCGGCGACCACGGCGACGCACCCAGGCCGGGGCTGGTCCTGCTCGACCTCAACCTGCCTCACCTCGACGGCCGCGCGGGTCTGCCCGGCTGA
The DNA here is from genome assembly GCF_040639995.1 of Actinosynnema sp. NPDC023658. NCBI lineage: Bacteria > Bacillati > Actinomycetota > Actinomycetes > Pseudonocardiales > Pseudonocardiaceae > Actinosynnema > Actinosynnema sp. NPDC023658. The sequence goes on from NZ_JBFAAX010000378.1 coordinate 3,336, forward strand.
CCGCGCGTACCCGATCAAGCGACAAGTTCCGAGACCCGGGTACGCCGTTGCGTCGCCGAGATCGACTGCGGTGAAGTGGTGCTGAGGGTGGCCGGAGGTGCCCCGCCCGATGCGGGTGAACTGCCGGAGCGCTCCTTTCACATACAGGACACCGACGCGTCCTCCACGTGCTGGCCTCGCCGGTCGTGCGACGAGAGATGGCCGTGCTGGGCCTGCTCGACGCCGTACCGCTTACCCTGCCCTGAGCACGTTCCCATGGACTGCACGATCGGCGGGCGACGGCCGCGCTGAAGAGCTGCGTACCGCGTCCGGACGGTGAAGTCTGTGGTGGGGTGGATTTCCAGTCGTCGGAGGTTGCCGTGAACGGTGAGGTGTTGAAACCGGGTGATGTGCTGGCGGCGGCCGAAAGCGCACCGCCGGCGCAGTCGGTCGAGGTCGTCGCGCGTGACCTGGCGAAGCGGTTCGGGGCCTTCGACGTGTCGTTCCTGCTGGTCGACCTCGTCGACGAGCATCTGGTGCGGCTGACCTCGACGGCGCAGGACCCGAGCGGGTGGGGTGCGGTGCACGTCAGCCTGCGGGACAGCGCCTACGAGGAGGTGCTGCGCACCCAGCGGCCGTGGCAGGAGCGGGACGGTGACGAGGTGCGGGTGGTGTTGCCGGTGACCAACCGCGGTGACTGCGTCGGCGTGCTGGAGGTGACCGTGCCGTCCCTCGACGACGAGGTGCTGGCGCAGCTGTCGGAGGCGGCACACGCGTTGGCCTACGTCATCGTCACCGACCGCCGGTTCACCGACCTCTACCACTCCGGCCGGCGCACCACGCCGATGAGCCTGGCTGCGGAGATCCAGCACCAACTGCTGCCCGCGGCGTCCTGCTGCGAGGCCGCCCAGTTCACCGTTGCCAGCGCCCTGGTGCCCGCCGATCACATCGGCGGCGACACCTAACGCCGGCCACCCCGCACCGCTGCTGCTGCGCGACGGTGTGGTGCGACCGGTCGAACTGGAAATCGACCTGCTCTTCGGCGTCCAGCCGCACCACTATCGGGTGCAGCGGCTCGACCTGCGCTCCGGCGACCGGCTGGTGCTGATCACCGACGGCATGTTCGAACGCGACGCCGCCGACGTCGACTTGCCGGCGCTGATCCGCGACACCGCCGGGCTGCACGGCAGGGAGGTCGTGCGGGCCGTCACCAGAGCGGTGCGCCACGCCTGCGACGACCACTTCCAGGACGACGCCACCGTGCTCTGCCTGGACTGGCACGGCACCGGCCGCACCGAACGCCACGCCGACAACGGCGCCGACACGGACACCGCCTCACCTGCTTGACGTCTCGCACGATCGGGCAAGGCCACCGAGCGGCGCATCGACCTCCGAAGGGGTGATGATCCGCTCGCGCTCAGCCCGCATCCTTACGACGAGCGCGGACGGTCACGCCGACGCGGGCCGGACCACCGGCCAGGTGGCGGTGGACACCCCGGTGCACTGCGACGACCTCGCCGCCGTGCGGAACCGCATCGGCGAGGTGCTGCACACGTGCCTCACCACTCCACGTCCGGGCCGGCATAGTCACATATCGCCGAGCACGTTTCGGGGGGCCAGTGTCACGGTGAGCGTCGTCGACCCGTCGTTGCGGTACAGCACCCCGGTCCTCGTGGCGGCCGGTCGGAGCACGTCGCCGCCCAAGAGGCTCGGACGGGAGAGGTGGGCAGCGGTGAGGCGAGGTCGACTGATTGGACCCGACCGGGTCGACGGCGGTGACCTCGCCCTGGATGTGGATCTGCACCTGCCATCGGCGGAGGGGGCGTCCTCGGAGTCCTGAAGCGTCGCAACTTCGTGATCACCGATGCGGTCTCACGTGCCGCCATCGCCTCTGCGGAGGCCGCTCACTCGGCAAACACCCAGCTCAGCGCTTGCTGCCTGACTGCGCAATCGCCCTGCGTCCTCACCCTGGACAGGCAACGCTGAAAAGGCTCTTTGATGACACCCGAACGGTGGATTCACCGACAAGACCCCCTGCGGAAGACAGCATCATATGCAAGCCTCGTGCTGAGGCCCTTGCCGCGATCCCGGTGGATCGGTGAGCGCGTCAAATGTGATCAATGGTAGGCGAAGGGCGGTCCACGTATGCGGCGTACGCGGAGGGGTCGACAACGCGGCGAGCCGCCACAGTTGCCAACGGGATCCGCTGGGGATTTCCGGGAATATCTTGTAAATTCACCAGTAGGTGCCGCGATGCCTGCTCGCCTAGCTCTTCAGCTTGAACACAAATTCTGAGCTGGTTCTTTTTTGCCAGTAGCATGGCGGACCTACGATCAC
>NZ_JBFAAX010000379.1:0-5638 GCF_040639995.1 Actinosynnema sp. NPDC023658
GACGCGGTCGATGCCGTCGGAGTACCGCCACACGAAGTACGCGTCGGAGTGCCCCGAGCCGTGACCGTAGGCCCAGCGGCCGTCCAGGACCTGCACGACGCGGATGTAGGCGTCGACAGGGAGGGTGTAGACGTTCGAACCGCTCGGTGTGTTGTAGAACTGGATGGTGTCCGCCGCCCGGCACAGCGAACCGGGCCACGGCACGTCCGCCGAGGCGACGCCCGACCCGGCCAGTACCAGCGCGGACGCGGCCACTCCCGCGACCACCGCGCGCCGCAACCTTGGTGCCTGCATGTTCGAACCCTCCTCGACCGGAAACCGTGGGTGTGTGCGCGTGGGAAGGAATTCGCGCCGGCACCGACGACTCGACGGAATGCACTGAGTTCATTGCTGACGCTCGAACACTCCAGCAGCCCACGGGTTCCGTCAACATCCCCAAGCACACTGCACTCGGCTGGTCGATCTGCCATCACCGCACGTGACAGGCGAGCAAGAGTCACCTTGCCGATGACCGCTACGGGCTCCCGAAACGGATGTGCGAATTCATGTTCATCCAGTTTCCGTCGCAGGGGCCTCGACTTGTTCGAGGCCGGTCGTGCGGTCGTGCGGAACGCCCATGCCTGTGCCGGGATTCAGCCGCCTCGACCTGCTGACCACGTTCACCGGGAGCACCGTTCTGCAGGTCCTCACCGGCGCGGCCGCCGACGTGCTGCTGTGCACCGCCGGGCTGGGCACGGCCTCCAGCACCTACTACGTCGCCACCCTGGATATCACCTCGCCCTGAACCGCCGATCCCGATGTCCGCCGCTGTCCAGGCAGTACAGGCCGCGGTGGCCGCGCAGCCTGCCGTAGGCGTCGGTGCTCTTCCCAGTGCCACGCCGCCGACGGGATGTGCGACGACGGGATGGGTCGGCCGGCTGGGTGTCACCGGGCGCCGTCAGGCGTCATCCTCCACCGTCCGAAGTGGTCGGAGATCCCCATTCCGGGACACGCGAGGAGCCCTGGGCCCACGGGGAAGGGCATGGGTGAGTGCATCACACCGGCCGTGCCGTCGGACTCGGGTCGAGCGCCTGCCCCGTGCCGGCCCCTGGTGGAGACCAACCTGGCGATCGGTGCCAGCCGATGGCGGGTGCACCCGGCGGCGGCGGAGACGCACGAACGGGTGAACAGAGGACAAACCTGTTTCGCGGCACGGGCAGGCGGCGATAAACGGGCAGGCACCGGGGGCACGCCCCCCGACCCCCGGTGCTTGTCTTCCGGGTTCGACCGGCCAGTGCCGACCGCCCCTGCCGCCCGCCGACGTCAGCCCGAACCGAGAGGTCGCTGGTCGTGGCAGGACCACAGCCTCCGGGGCACTGGAACGAGCTCGACCGCGCCGGCCGACTCGCGGGTGACACCCGTCAGCGACTGTCGGGGCGGTTCGGGTCCCTCGCCCGTCACCGCCGACCCGAGAGCCGCCAGGGGTGCGTGGTCGGTGGTGGCGAGGTCGGGATCGCCGGCCGCGCCGGGGCCGACCAGGCCGCCGCCTTGTTCGCCGCGTCCATGCGGGAGGTGGCGCCGAGCTTGCGGAAGATGTTGCGCAGGTGGCGTTTGACGGTTCCCTCGGTGATGCGGAGCCGGACGCCGATCTGGCGGTTGCTCAGCGCCATGCCCACCAGTGCCAGCACTTCGCGTTCCCTGCTCGACAACGCGTCGTAGGGGTTGTCCGCGTCGAGCAGGTGGCTGGTCCTGGGCACCGAGACGACCACGCGGTCGCGGTTGAACCGCACCCCCTGGATCACCGACAGCAGCTCCGCCCTCGTCACGCTCTTGTGGAGGAACGCCCGGACCCCGTGGTGAGCAGCAGCCTGATGAAGACCACGTCCTCCCTCATGCTCAGCGCCACGACGGTGAGCGCGGGGGCCGCGGTCAGCAGTCGGCGGACGGTGGTCTCGGCGGAGGGCAGCATGTCGGTGTCCAGCACGAGGATGTCCGCCTGGCAGTCCTGGACGACCCTCACCGTCTCGTCCGCGGTGCCCGTCTCGCCGGCGACGGTCAGGTCCCGCGATGCCCGGAAGCACTCGCGCAACGCCTCCCGGAAGAGGGTGTGCGGATCGGCGATCACCACCCGTTCCGGTCTGAGCTTCGCAACTGCCATGTGTCTCCACCCCCCGAATGTGTCCGACGACGCCGCGGCGCTCCTCCGACAGCGGGAACGTCGCGGCGGGTCGGGGTCCTAGGACGCCTTCCCGATCGAGCGCCAGGTCAGGCCGCACGCGACGAGGTAGGCCACCGCCATGGCGGTGAACGTCCACGCCGCGCCCCGGTACCAGTCGCCGGACGTGGCCAGCAGCATCCCGGCCACCGCCACCCCGACCAGGGCCCCGATCTGCCGGTTCGCGTTGAGCACCGCGCTGGCCACGTTCGCGTTGCTCTGCCCGGCCGCCGCCATCAGCGCGGTCGTCATCGCGGGCACCGTCACCCCCACGGCCAGGTTGATCACCACGACGACCGCGGCGAGCAGCCAGTACGGCGTGGTCGACGAGATCGGCACGAGCGCCGCCGAACCCACGGCCGCCACCGCCAGCGCGACGAGCATCGGCTTGCGCGGTCCGAGCGCACCTCCGACGCGGGCGAAGAGCAGGTTGCCCAGCACGAACACGATCATCATGGGCAGCAGCTGGAGACCGGCTTCGAGCGGGGTGGCGCCGCCCGCCTTCTGGAGGAACACCCCGAGCATGAAGAGCCCGCCGAACAGCGCGAAGTTGAGCAGGAACCCGACGAGGTTCGCGGCGGTGAACGCCGGCGTGCCGAACATCGACCTCGGCAGCACCGGCGCCGCGGCACGCCGTTCCCGGAGCACGAACGCGATCGCGCACGCCAGGAACACGACCGCCGCCGTGACGATCGGCGGGGACGACCAGCCGTAGCTCGGCGCCTCGATGAGCGTGAAGCTCAACGCCGCCAAGCCGAGCACCCCGATCGCGTGGCCGAGGAGCGTCACCGGTGTGCCCGCCGCGGGCACCGGCGTGACGAACCGCCGGGTCAGCAGCAGCCCGACCAGCCCGATCGGCAGGTTGACCAGGAAGATGCTCTGCCACCCAGCGTGTTCACCAGCACGCCGCCGACCACGGGACCGAGCCCGGAGGCGGTGGACACGATGGCCGTCCACAGGCCCAGCATGGTGGCCCGCCGCTTGGGATCGGGGAACGACCCGACGAGCAGGCTCAACGAGCTGGGCATGAACAGCGCCGCCCCGACCCCCTGCACGAGGCGGAAGACGATGAGCACCACGCCGTTCGCGGCGAGGCCGCACAGCAGCGACGCGACCACGAACAGCGTCAACCCGGTCTGGTAGACGCGCTTGGCGCCGAACCGGTTGGCCAGCGAACCCGCGAGCAGCAGCAGCGAGGCGAACGTCAGGATGTAGCCGTCCACCACCCAGGTGAGCCCCGACAGGCTCAGCCCCAGGTCGTCCTTGATCGTGACGCCCGCGACGTTGACGACCGTCGCGTCGAGCGTGGCCATGACGAACCCGATGGCCAGGGCGGTGAGGGTGACGCCTGCCGAGCTGCGGTCCCCGACGGGCGTGCTCGGTGTGTCCTTTACCGTGTCCTTCATTCCGTGGGTTCCCCTCTTCCCAGTGCGCGCAGCAGCGTCTGCCGCAGGTTCTCCCGGTCTTCCTCGGACAGGTGTGCCAGCGGTGAGTCCCGCGTGACCTGCCGGAGCAGTCGTTCCCTCAGCTCGTGCCCGGCGGCGGTGAGCACGAGGTGCTTGGCCCGCCGGTCGGTCGGGTGCGGCTGTCGCTCGACCAGGCCCCGGCTCTGCAGTCGGTCGATCACGAAGGTCACGTTCGGCGGTTCGCAGCACATGCGTTCGGCCAGCTCACCCATGGTGAGCGGCTCGTTGAGGTCGCGCAGCGCGTTGGCCTGGGTCTCGGTCAGGTCCAGGTCCGCGACGCTGGCGCGGACGTGGTCGCTCAGCCTTCGCGACAACTCGTAGACGAGGCCGCGCAGTTCCTTGGTGGTGTCCTCGACCGCGGCACGCTGAGTAGTCATGCGGGCACCATACCGGAAAAGGTTCGAGCTCGAACCTTGTCATCTGTAACGAAGTCGGCGGGCGGTCCCGCGGGTACGCCCATCAGTACCTGATGCCCCCGTGGCTGTTGATGACCGTGGCGTTGATGTAGTCCGCGGCAGGACCGGCCAGGAACGCCACCGTCTGGGCGATCGACTCGCCACCGCCGATGCCCAGCAGCGCCTGCCCCGCCAGGCGGTCCTGCGTCGCCTGGTCCAGGCGCGTGCCCAAGCCGGTGTCGAGCAGGCCGGGAGCCAGCACGACGCTCCGGACGTTGTAGGCGGCGTACTCCTGCGCGACCGAGTGCGACAGGCCGTGCAGCGCGGCCTTGCTCGCCGCGTAGTTGGCCTGGCCGCGGTTCCCGATCGCGGCCGACAACGACGACACGTACACGAACCGCCCGTACCGCTGGCGCATCATCAACCGCAGCGCGTGCTTGGTGGCCAGGAACGCCCCGCGCAGGTTGACCCGGATGACGTCGTCCCACTCCTCGACGGACATGCGGACCAGCAGGGTGTCACGGGTGATGCCCGCGTTGTGCACCACGACGTCCAAGCGCCCGAACTCGCCCGCCGCCGCGGTGAGCTCGGCCGCGACGCGCTCCTCCGCGATGTCGCCGCGCACCAGTTGGAGCTCGTCGCCGTACTCCTCCAGGAGCGCTTCGAGGTCCGCCGACCGCGACCGGTGGTTGGCCACCACCATCGCGCCCCGGCTCAGCAACGCCCTCACCACCAGCAGGCCCAGGCCCCGGCCCCCGCCGGTGACCGCGACGACCCGCCCGTCGAGATCGCGCACCGCGCCCACCTCACACCAGCTCGGCGAGCGCGCCGACGGTGAACGGGACCAGCTCCCCGAGCCGGCCGTCCCGGATCTTGGTCGCCCACTCCGGATCGGCCAGCAGCGCCCGGGCCACCGCGACCAGGTCGAACTCGTCACGCTCGAACATCTCCACGAGACCGTCCAGGAGCGCGTTCGCGGCTCCCCGGCCCTCGATGAACGCGCTCTGGAACTCGCTGTTGTCCAGCCCCACCGAGCCCACCGTGATCGTGGGCAGACCGGTGACCTTCTTGACCCAGCCCGCCAGGCCGAGTCCCGAGCCGGGGAACTCCGGCAGCCAGAACCGGCGCGTGGAGCAGTGGAAGACGTCCACCCCGGCCTCCACGAGCGGGGCGAGCAGGAGGCCCAGCTCCTCGGGGGTGTGGGCCAGGCGGGCGCCGAAGTCCGAGATCTTCCACTGGGACAGGCGGAAGCTGATCGGGAAGCCCGGCCCGACGGCCGCGCGGCACGCGGCGACCACCTCCGACGCGAACAGGGAGGGGTCGATGCCGTAGCGGTCGCCGCGGTGGTTGGTGTCGGACCACAGGAACTGGTCGATGAGGTAGCCGTGCCCGCCGTGCAGCTCGATCCCGTCGAACCCGAGCCGACGCGCGTCGGCGGCGGCGCGCGCGAACGCGCCGATCACCTCACCGATGTCGTCGTCGGACATCGGTTCTGCCACCACCCGACCCTCCAGGGTGACACCGGACGGCGCGACGGGCGCGACACCGGGCTCCGGCGGGTCGTCCACCCCGCGCGTCCCGCC
>NZ_JBFAAX010000380.1:0-5630 GCF_040639995.1 Actinosynnema sp. NPDC023658
GGCAGCCGCGGCCCGCCCGGGGGCGCGACGCCGACGCGCCTCCGCGATCCGCTGGTGGTGACCGGCGAGCCGGGTTCGGGCAAGACCACGCTGCTGCTGGAGCTGGCCGAGGCGCTGGTGGCGCGGGCCGCGGACGACCCGGGCGTGCCGGTGCCGGTGCTGGTGGACCTCGGCGGGTGGCGGCGTGACGACGACTTCGGCGAGTGGCTGCTGCGCGTGCTGGCCGACCGGTACCGGATCGGCGCGCGGGTCGGCCGGGCGTGGCTGCGCGGGGGCGACCTCGTGCTGCTGTTCGACGGGCTGGACGACCTGGCACCCGCCGACCGGGTCGAGTGCCTGGCCTGGATCACCGCGCTGAACCTGCCGCGGGTCGTGCTGTGCAGCGCGGGCGAGGAGTACGAGCACCTGCCGCGCTACGACGTCGTGCGCGTGGAACCGCTGTCCCGCAACGTGGTCGGTGAGCTGATCGCCGCGTGCGGTCCGCGGTTGGACGGTCTGCGGGACGAGCTGGAGAAGAACCCGGACCTGTGGGACGAGGTGCGCACGCCGCTCGGCTTCGGCCTGCTGGCCCTGGCCTACCGGGCCGGTCGCGCGGAGTACCGGGGACTGGTGGACACCTACGTGGTGGAGTCGGCGGCACGCGGCTCGACGCGGCCGGAACGGACGGTGCGCGCGCTGCGGTTCCTGGCGCGCATCGCGCGGCGCAAGCGGGACCTGGTGGCGCGGTCGCGGCTGCCCGCGCGGCACGTGTGGCTCGACTTCGTCGGCGCGGACGCGGTGTGGCGGCTGTTCCGGCGGGCCGCGCCGGGCGCGTTGGCGGGTGCGGCGGCGGCGTTGTGCTTCGTGGTGGGCGTGCGGCTCGGCCTGGTGCCGGCCGCGGTCGCCGCCGTGGCCACGATCGCCGTGCCGCACAGCGCGTTCCGGGTCACGCGGGGCGACACGCGTCGGGGGAACCTCTGGGCGGCAACGGGTTTCGTGCTCGGCGCGGTCGTCGCGGGCGGGCTGGCCCTGCTCGGCGGCGTGCTCGGCACGCTGGCCGCGCGGTGGCCCGCGGCGGTCGGCTTCGGGCTGGTCGTCGTGGTCACGCTGCTCGTCGGGTACGGCAACACCCGTGACCGGTACTGGGCGGTGGTGTGCGCGCTGGGGCCGGCCGGGGTGATGGTGCTGACCGGGCCGTCGGCCGACCTGCTGGCGGCGTTGGGCATCGGGCTCGGGTCGGGTGCGGTGGTCGGCGCGTTCATCGGCGGTCTGCGCGAGGTGTGGTCCGGGGTGCGGGTCCGGCCGGCCGGCGGTCTGCGCTGGTTGCCGGTGGCGGGCGCGGTGGGCGCGGGGCTGGCGGCGCTCGCGGGTGCGGAGGTGCGGCCCTCGGCGTGGGGCGCGGTGACCGGTCTGCTGGTCGGCCTGGCCGTCACGCCGATCGTGAACCGGCCGTACCACCCGGTCGCGGAACTCCTCGCCCGGCCGCTCGCGCTGGACGAGTTCCCGTTGCGCCGCAAGGCGATCCTGCAGTCCGCGCGGGACCGCGTGCTGCTGGTCGACGAGCACCGGTTCCCGCACGGCCTGGTCCGCGACCACCTCGCGGACTGCGACCCGGCGGAGCTGGCGGCGACCGTCGGGCGCCGGCGTGCCGACCTCAGCCCCACCGGGTCCGACCCCACGGCTTGAACACCGACAGCACGGTGTTGAACGTGTAGAGCACCAGCGACACGCACGCCGCGGCCAGCACGTCACGGCCGGCCGTGCCGACGACGCCGTCCGCCGCCTCCTGCAGGCCCGAGCGCAGCGAGAACGTCGTGGCGACGACCGCGACGACGGTCAGCACGAACTTCACCAGCACCCACCGGTGCTTCACCAGGCCCCACTTCGTGCCCAGCGACAGCACCACGCCGGTCACCAGCGCGGCCAGCGCCAGCGGCAGCACGACGAGGTCCCCGAGCAGCTCCATCGCCTGGTAGAGCTCCGGCGCGTCGAACGCCGCGAGCGCCAGCACCAGCATCCCGATGGTGACGCCGAGCCAGCCCACGGACGTGATGACGTGCAGCAGCAGCCACGACTTGCGCGCCTTCGGTCTCATGGCGCCCAGCGTGGCCCGCGCCGCCCCGTCACCGCGTCGGCCCGGCGGCGGCTCGCGCGCCTACGCCCGGCGACGTACCCAGTGCGCCGGGCGGGTCACGGACTTCGGCAGCCTCGTCGCCTCGTCGCCCCCGGCCGCCTCCACCTGGGGCTGGGTGAGGAAGAACGCGCCGGTCAGGTCCGCGCCGGACAGGTCGGCGCCGCGCAGGTCCGCGCCGATGAAGTCGACCAACCGCAGGTCGGCTCCCGTGAGCTTCGCGCCGATCAGGTACGCCCCGCGCAGCGTGGACGCGCGCAGGTTGGCGCCCTTGAGGTCCTTGCCGATCAGGTCGGCGCCCCGGCGGTTCCTGCCCTTGCCGCGGGTCAGCTCGCTGGCGCGCAGCAGCAGGCCGTTCGCCCGCTCCCAGTACGGCCCGACGTCCAGCGCCAGCAGCTCCTCGGGCGTGCCGCCGGTGAGCGCCTCGATCGTCGCGCGCAGCTCCCGGACCTGCGGGTGCAGCGTGCGGGCCGCCTCCAGCTCCAGCGCCTCGGTGAGGTACCAGAGCAGTTCGTGCAGCTCCCGCATCACCGGGAACACGTCGAACATCGGCCCCGCCGACGCCGGGTCGTCACGCCAGCTCGTGCCGCCGAACGTCACCTGCGCCACCTGCTGGCCCGCGCCGAAGCAGTCGTACACCGTGCAGCCGGTGAAGCCGGTGTCCCGCAGCTTCGTGTGGATGCCGCAGCGGAAGTCGCCGCCCAGGTTCGGGCACGGCGTGCGGGCCGGCTTGTCGAGCGCGAAGTCGACCGACTTGGCGAACGCGGGCACCACGCAGCACAGTCCGAAGCAGCGCGTGCAGTCGGCGCGGAGGTCGTTCATGCGCTCAACGTGTCCAGGATCTGCTGCCCGTACTTGGCGAGCTTGTTCTCACCGACGCCGCTGATCGCGCTCAGCTCGGCCAACGTCGCGGGCGTGGACGCGGCGATCTGCCGCAGCGTGGCGTCGTTGAAGATGATGTAGGGCGGGACGCCCTGCTCCCTGGCCTGCGCCGTCCGCCACGTCCGCAGCTTCTCGAACACCGGCAGGGCGTCGGCGGGCAGGTCCACCGGCGCGCTCTTGGCCGCCTTGGCGGTCCTGACCTTGGTCAGGCGCTCCGGCTCGCGCCGCATCGACACCGTGCGGCCCTGGTAGAGCACCTCGTCGGCGGCGGGCGTGAGCACGAGCGTGGAGTACTCCCCCTCGACCGCGAGCAGGCCCTGGGCCAGCAGCTGCCGGACCACGCCGCGCCAGCCGCTCTCGTTCAGCTCCGTGCCGATGCCGAAGACCTTCAGCTGGTCGTGGTCGTGCTGGATGACCTTCGCGGTCTTGCGCCCGAGCAGGATGTCGATCGTCTGGCCGGCGCCGAACTTCTGCCGCCGCTCGTTGCGCAGCCGCACGACCGTGGACAGCACCTTCTGCGCGGCGACCGTGCCGTCCCACGTCTCCGGCGGCGCGAGGCACGTGTCGCAGTTGCCGCACGGCGTGCCGGTCTGGCCGAAGTACTCCAGCAGCCGCACCCGGCGGCACTCGACCGTCTCGCACAGCGCGAGCATCGCGTCGAGGTGCGCCATGAGCTTGCGGCGGTGCTGCTGGTCGCCCTCGGAGTCGTCGATCATCTTGCGCTGCTGGACCACGTCCTGCAGGCCGTAGGCGAGCCAGGCGGTCGACGGCAGCCCGTCGCGGCCCGCGCGGCCCGTCTCCTGGTAGTAGCCCTCGACCGACTTCGGCAGGTCGAGGTGCGCGACGAACCGGACGTCCGGCTTGTCGATGCCCATGCCGAACGCGATGGTGGCGACCATCACCAGGCCGTCCTCGCGCAGGAACCGCGACTGGTTGCGCGCCCGCGTGCCCGCCTCCAGCCCCGCGTGGTAGGGCAGGGCGGGGATGCCGTTCCCGGTCAGGAACTCCGCCGTCTTCTCCACCGAGTTGCGCGACAGGCAGTAGACGATGCCCGCGTCGCCCTTGTGCTCGGTGCGCAGCAGCTCCAGCAGCTGCTTCTTCGGCTCGTTCTTGGGCACGATGCGGTACTGGATGTTCGGGCGGTCGAAGCTCGCCACGAAGTGCTTCGCGCCACCGAGGTTGAGGCGTTCCGCGATCTCGGCGTGCGTGGCCGGGGTGGCGGTCGCGGTGAGCGCGATGCGCGGCACCTCCGGCCACCGCTCGTGCAGGTGCGACAGCGCCAGGTACTCGGGCCGGAAGTCGTGGCCCCACTGCGACACGCAGTGCGCCTCGTCGATGGCGAACAGGGCGATCTTCCCGCGCTCCAGCAGCCGGGTGGTCTGCTCGGTGCGCAGGCGCTCCGGCGCGAGGTAGAGCAGGTCCAGCTCGCCGGCCAGGAACTCGGCCTCGACCAGGGCGCGCTCGTCGGGGAACTGGGTGGAGTTGAGGAAGCCGGCACGCACGCCGAGGTCCCGCAGGGCGTCCACCTGGTCCTGCATCAACGCGATCAGGGGCGAGACGACGACACCGACGCCCTCGCGCACCAGGGAGGGGATCTGGTAGCACAACGACTTCCCGCCCCCGGTGGGCATGAGCACCAGCGCATCGCCGCCCGAGACGACGTGGTCGACGATCTCCTGCTGGTCCCCGCGGAAGGACTCGTAACCGAAGACCCTTCGCAGCACCTCTTGCGAAGCCATCGCGCGATCCTAACCGACCCCTCCGACACCCCCGCCGCTCCGACCCTTGAACACGTTCCGGCGGTGCCACTCGAAGTACCGCGCCGAGCGCTCGTGGTGGGCCTCGGTGACGCGGCCCTCGAACAGCCGCAGGTGCCGGTCGAGCGGCCCGCCGGTGGTGGCCGCCACCACCGCGCCGGTGCCGTCCACCGAGATGTGCCCGAGCTCGAAGAGCCGGTCGCAGCCGAACGCGCAGGCGAGCATCGCGACGTTGCGCAGGTCGTTGCGCTCGTCGTCGTCGCACACCGAACGGCGCTTGACGTGCGCGGCGACCAGGAACTCGACCGGGAACACCCGCCCGCACAGCGCGCACGGCGCCTCCGCCGCGCCGCCGACCAGCACCTGCCGCAGCTCCCCCTGCTCCTTGCGGTACTTCGCGACCGCCCGGCCGTCCAGCTCCGCGAAGTGCTTGCCGCGCGGCTGCCCGCCGTTGCGCAGCACGACGCCCGCGCCCTCGACCGCGGCTCCGGCCACGGTCCCGAGCACCGCGCCGACCACCCCGTCCGGCGCGACGGGCACGGCCCCGTCCTCGGTGAGCCGGTCGAGCCCGGCTTGGACGTCGTCCAGCGGGACCTCGGCGCGACCCCCGGCGGTGGCCACGACCACCGACGACGCACCCACTTCGAGCACTTCCGCGGTCTGCCCGGACGGCGTCGCCAGCTCGACCCCGATGAGCCCCCGCAGCACGTCGAGCGCCCGGGGCGGCGCCGCGACCGGCAGGCCGACCCACCGGCACAGCGCCCGGTGGTCGACGCCGGAGAGGTGGGTGACCCGCAGCACCTCGACCGCCCGCGCCCGGACGCGTCCGCGGAGACGACCTTGCGGTGGAAGTTGGGCGCGTCGAGCTCCACGCCCCAGAC
>NZ_JBFAAX010000381.1:0-4485 GCF_040639995.1 Actinosynnema sp. NPDC023658
AGCTGCTTTCTGTGCTGGTCGGGGCCCGGGGGGGGCTGCGGGGTGTGGTCGGGGGCGACCCGGGGCCGCCGGCCCCCGAGCGCCTCACCCCGATCCCGGTGGGACGCCGCAGTCGGTGCGCTCAGCGCAGGCTGAGCGGGCGCAGGTCGGTCCAGTTCTCCTCCACGTAGGCGATGCACGCCTCCCGCGGCCCGGGGCCGAACCTGCTGGTCCAGCCGGCCGGGACGGCGGCGAACGACGGCCACAGCGAGTGCTGGCCCTCGTCGTTGACCAGGACGTGGAACCGACCTTCGGGGTCGTCGAACGGGTTGGTCACGGCAGGATCCCTTCGTGGTTCGGCGGGTTCAGCTGATCAGGGAGGCGCTTACCGCGTACTCCGGCTGCGCGGGCACCGCGGGGGCGCGGCGGCCGAGCACCGACCGGAGGATCTCCCCCACCCGCACCGAGGTGTTGGACAGCAACGACGACGAGATGCCGTGCGTGTGCTCGGTGCCGCCCTGGAGGTAGAGGCCCGCCACGAGGTCGTCGGCGGTGTCCAGGCGGTAGTCGCGCCCGACGCCGAGCCGGCCGTGCGCGTCACGGGCGCAGTGCCCGGCCAGCTCGCCCAGCAGCGCGGTCGGGTCGGCCTGGTGGTAGCCGGTGGCGTAGACGATCGCGTCCGCGTCGAGCACCTCGTGCTCACCGGTCGCCAACGACTCGACGGTCACCACCACGCCGTCCCCGCGGTCGTCCAGCGCGGCCACCCGGGAGAGGTTGAGCATCCGCAACCGCTGTCGCCCCACCACTTTCTCGCGGTACGCCCGCCGGTACAGCTCCGCGATCAGCTCGTGGTCGACGACCGCGTAGTTGGTGTTGGCGTGGTACTCCATGAGCCTGCGCTTGACCGGCTCGGGCGCGGCGAAGTAGTCGTCCACGGCCGCGGGGTCGAAGATCCGGTTCGCGAACGGGCTGTCGTCGGCGGGGCTGTAGCCGTAGCGGGCGAACACCGCGCACACCTCGGCGGACGGGAACCTCTCGTGCAGGAACGCCGTCACCTCCGCGCCGCTCTGCCCCGCGCCGACCACGACGAGCCGGCGCGGGTCGGTCAGGGACTCGACGCGGTGCAGGAAGTCGCGGTTGTGCCAGACCCGTTCGGAGGGCCGGACGCCGTCCGGCAGCGCCGGGCGCAGACCGGTGGCCAGCACCAGGTTGCGGGCGCGGCGCACCTCCACCTCGCCGCCCGAGGTGCGCGAGACGACGTCGAAGTGCGTGATCAGACCGTCCTCGGTCACCGGCCGCACGTCCACCACGTCGTGGTCGTAGGACACCAGGTCGTCCACGCGCCCGGCGGCCCACTCGAAGTAGTCGTGGAACTCGACCCGCAGCGGGAACACGGTCTTGTGGTTGACGAAGTCGACCAGGCGGCCCTTGCCGTGCAGGTAGCTCAGGAACGTGAAGTCGCTGTTCGGGTTGCGCAGGGTCACCAGGTCCTTGAGGAACGACACCTGCATGGTCGCGTCGTCGATCAGCATCCCGCGGTGCCAGCCGAACCGGGGTTGGCGTTCCAGGAAGTGGGCGGTCACCACGTCCTCGGCCCGCGCGGCGGCGTTGTGCTCGGTGACGGCGATGGCGAGCGCCAGGTTGGACGGCCCGAAGCCGACGCCGAGGACGTCGAAGACCGGTGGCTGTGGCATGGCTGTCCCATCGGTGCGACAACAAGGTGATCGAACTTAGGACACCCTAACCTAAGTCGTCGTCCCGCGGGAGTGATCCAGACCTCTTGAATTAGTAGCCTCACCTTCCTCTCGGCGGAAGGCGGGGCCCGGAGGCGGGGTCGCGCCCGCGCCTCGCCCCGGCCGTTCCGCTCCGTCTCCTTTGGCCGTCTTGTTTGGAAGGTGAGGCCGAAAGGAGTCGTTGATTCCCCCGAAACACTCCGTAACGTTCCGGGCACAGACGGATGCCGCCCCTTCGTGGTGAGCCGCCGGCACGACGTCTCCCCCCAAGACCGGAAGGAACGCTCATGGCCGGAACAGCCCGGTTGTCCGTCGCCGTCGCCGCACTCGCGGCCCTCGCGGCGCTCGTCACGGTCCCCGCCATCACGACGGCGCAAGCCGCGCCGGAGGCCGCCGCCACGGCGGTGAAGGTGATGCCGCTGGGCGACTCGATCACCGACGGGGTCGGCATGCCGAACGGCGGCGGCTACCGGATCGACCTGTGGCAGAAGTTCGTCGCCGGTGGCTACACCATCGACTTCGTCGGCTCGATGACCAACGGCCCCAGCACCCTCGGCGACCGCAACCACGAAGGCCACTCCGGGTGGACCATCGCCCAGATCGACGCCAACGTCGTGAACTGGCTGCGCACCTACACCCCGCGCACGATCCTGCTGCACATCGGCACCAACGACATCTACGGCAGCGACCCCGGCGGTGCGCCGCAGCGGCTGGCGGCGCTGGTCGACAAGATCACCGCGCAGGCGCCGGACACCGAGCTGTTCGTCGCCACCATCATCCCGTTGTCGTTCAGCGACAACATCGTGCGCACCTACAACGCCGCCATCCCCGGCATCGTGCAGAACAAGGTCAACGCAGGCAAGAAGGTCCACCTGGTCGACATGTACCGGGCGCTGACCACCGCCGACCTGTCCGACGGCGTGCACCCCAACGCGGGCGGCTACAGCAAGATGGCGACCACGTGGTTCAACGCGCTGCGCGCCGTCCCCGGCAGCATCAGCGACGGCACCACGACGACCACGACCACCAGTACGACCACAACCACGTCAACGACCACCACGACCACGACCACCACCACGACGCCCGTTCCGGGAGCGTGCACGGCCGTGCACCGCACGATCGGCACCTGGCAGGGCGGCTACCAGGCGGAGGTCACCGTCACGGCCGGGGCGTCCCCGATCACCGGGTGGACCGTCCGGTGGGCCCTCGCCTCCGGCCAGGGCATCAGCCAGGTCTGGGGCGGCGAGTCGGGCACCAACGGATCCTCGGCGGTGTTGCGCAACGCCGCGTGGAACGGATCCCTCGCGGCGAGCGCGTCGACGACGTTCGGCTACATCGGCACCGGCAGCGCGACCACGCCGGCGCTCACCTGCACCAGCCCCTGACGATCCGCGTTCCCGGGATGACGTGCTGCGGGCTCGTCCGCACCACGTCATCCCGGCGTGGCTCCACGCGGGCCTAGAAGAGGACGATCAGCAGGACCACCGCGAGGACGATGGCGATGATGGTCGGGATCATTGCGGGCGACCGCCGGTAGTGGCTCTGCACCGAGGTCGTGCGGAACCAGGTGTGCGGCACGCGGCGACGGTGTCGCTGAACCCAAGGCATATCGGCTCCCAACATCGTGTTGTCCCCCATGCTGGCTCTTGACATACCCAGTACCGACCGTCCGGACACCTCCGTGTGATGTGGCGCCGCGAGCGGTATGCCCGTGGCGAAACGGGGTACGGTCCGCCGGCGGCGCGGTTTAGCTTGGTGCGCGTGGAGATCATCGAAGTGGTGCCGGGGTTGCGGATGCTGCGCTTCCCGATCGGCCAGGCCTACGTGTGGCAGGACGGCGACGCGTTGACCGTCGTGGACACGGGAACCACCGGGCACGCGGCGCAGATCGCCGCGCTGGGCCGGATCGAGCGGATCGTGCTGACGCACTGCCACGACGACCACATCGGCTCCGCCGCCGAGCTGCGCGAGCTGACCGGGGCCCCGGTGCACGCGCACCCCGCGGAGGCGCCGGTGATCCGGGGCGACGCGCCCCCACCGCCGTTCGACATCCCGCCCGAGGAGCGGGAGCTGTTCGACCGGATCACGCCGGGCGTGCCCCTCGCCCCGCGATCACCGGTGGACCGCGAGGTGGACGAGGGCGACGTGCTGGACTTCGGCGGTGGTGCGCGGGTGCTGTCGATCCCGGGTCACACGCCGGGCAGCATCGCGCTCCACCTGCCGGAGCACGGGATCCTGTTCACCGGCGACACGGTGGCCACCTGGGACGGCGCGACGATCCCCGGCGTCTTCAACTCCGACCGGCCGCGGCTGCTGGACTCGGTGCGACGCCTGCTCGACCTCGCGCCGGACGTCCTGTGCGTCGGCCACGGCGAACCGCTCCTGACCGGGAACCGCCCGACCTGACCGATCCTGGTCGCGGTCGGCTGTTCCCGGGTGTTCTTAGCGGTTCCCGTCGTCGGCCGGGGTCCGCTCAACCCGACCGGCGCGCGACGAACGCCGTGGGCAGGACGACCGGTTCGGACGCCGGGGCCGCGCCTTCCAACCGCGCCAGCAGCAGGCGGGCGGCGGCTTCGCCCATCTCCCGCATCGGCTGCCGCACGGTCGTCAGCTCGGCGTGCGCGGCGATCGGTATGTCGTCGAAGCCGACGACCGCGACGTCGTCGGGCACCTTGCGGCCGGCCGCGCGGAGGGAGCGTACGACCCCGAGCGCGGGGAGGTCGTTGTGGGCGTACACCGCGTGGTAGCGGAGGCCGGTGGGCGTCAGCGTCTC
>NZ_JBFAAX010000381.1:4495-5604 GCF_040639995.1 Actinosynnema sp. NPDC023658
CTGTAGTCGACGAGGGTGTCGTCGACGTCGAGGCACACGGCCCGGATCTCGCCGGTTCTCCGAGGGGTGAAGGTCGCGAACACGGCGTCGAAGCGCAGGCCGGTGGCCATCAGCTTCTCCGTGGCCACCGCGCCGCGGTCGGTGCTGAAGTCGCCCTCCACCACCAAACGCGGGTCGACGTGCACGCCCGCGTCGCCCAGCGCGTCCAGGAAACCGTCCAGCCGCTCCCGCACGCACCCGAAGTTCCCCGGTCCCGTCACCACGGCGAAACCCGTGCGGCCGGTGGACATCAGGTGCTGCGCCGCCGCCTGCGCGCCCTCGCGGTTCGTGGTGCAGACCGACGGGAACCCGGGCCTGCTGCCCCGGTCGTCGATCATGACCACGGGCAGGCCCTGGTCGTGCAGCGTCTCGATGTAGCTCAAGGTGTCCGGCGGCTCGATCACCAGCAGCCCGTCGAACGCCTTGGCCGACACGTGGCTGGCGAACTGCGCCAACGACTCGGAGCCCCGGTTGACCGTGTAGAGCAGCAGGCCGTACCCCTCGGCCTCCAGCTCGTCCACCGCGCCCTGCACGACCTCGCCGGTCCACGGCCAGGTCAACGAGGGCACGAGCATGCCGACGGTCCGGGCGCGGCCGCGGGCGAGGCCGACCGCGCGGGCGCTGGGCACGTAGCCGACGTCCGCGATCACCTGCCGCACCCGTGCCGCGGTGGCCGCGTCGACGTCGGGTTTGCCGTTGAGCACGCGGGACACGGTCGCCTTGCTCACCTGGGCGCGTTGGGCGACTTCAGCGATCGTGACTCGCACGGTGCACTCCTCGGCTGCTGCGCCACGGACGGTCCGTAACCGGTACCGAAACCGGTTACGGACACGCAGTCAACCGCTACGTGCACGCAGCGTCAAGAGTCGGACCGGCGGGGACGAGACGGACACACCGGTCAGCCGCGCCCACTCGGGCGTCGGTCACGCGAGCACCGCGGGAGCGCAGCCGTCAGTCCGGTCGGGGGGCGTCGTGGGGCGAGCACCGGCCCACCGGCCGGGTCACACCGCCGGCGCGCGTCAGGCGACTACGGCTCGCCGCGCGAGCGCAGCACCACCGGCGGGCGTCGG
>NZ_JBFAAX010000382.1:0-5599 GCF_040639995.1 Actinosynnema sp. NPDC023658
TCACGAGGGGCGGCTGCGCGCGCTCGGCTACCCGGTGCACGCGACGGCGGGCGTCGGCGGCGGCTACCAGCTCGGCGCGGGCACCAGGCTGCCGCCGTTGCTGCTGGACGACGAGGAGGCGATCGCGACCGCGGTGTCGCTGCGGCTGGCGGCGGGAGGCACGGTCGCCGGCGCGGGCGAGGCGGCGCTGCGGGCGCTGGCGAAGCTGGACCAGGTGATGCCGCCCCGGCTGCGCGCCGAGGTGCGGGCGGTGCACGGCGCGACCGAGATCCTGGTCGGGCCGGGGGTCGAGATCGACGCGGAGCTGCTGACGACCCTCGCGCGGGCCTGCCGCGACGCGGTGCGGGTGCGGTTCCGGTACGCCGGGCGTGACGGCGGGGACGCCGAGCGCACGGTCGAGCCGGTGCGGATGGTCGCCACCGGCCGACGCTGGTACCTGATGGCCTGGGACGTCGACCGGGACGACTGGCGCACGTTCCGGCTGGACCGGATGCGCGAGGTGGCGGCGACGACCTGGCGGTTCCGGCCGAGGGAGCACCCCGACCCGGTCGCCCACGTGCAGCGGTCCGTCACCGGGGCGCCGTACCGGCACGTGGCGCGGGTGCGGCTGCACGCCCCGCCCGACCGGGTGCGCGAGCTGGTGCCGCCGCAGGTGGGACGCGTCGAGGACGACCGCGACGGGTGGTGCGTGCTGGTCGTCGGCGGTGACGACCTGGACTGGCTCGCCGGGCACGTGGTCCGGCTGGGCTTCGAGGCGCAGGTCCTGGAACCGCCGGAGCTGCGCGAGGCCGCCGCCCGGCTCGCCCGCCGGGCCGCCGCGATGGCCGGAACGGACTGAGCCTTCCCGGACTCGAACGCCCGGGAGCTCGACCGCGCGAGGCTCAGGCCCGCTGGGCCCGAGCGGAGGCGTAGAGGCACACCGCGGCGGCGGTCGCCAGGTTCAGGCTCTCCGCACCGCCGTAGATCGGCACCTTCAGCGCCGCGTCCAGGCCCGACACGACCTCGTCCGGCAGCCCGTGCGCCTCGCTGCCGAACACCCACCCCGTCGGCACCGCCAGGTCACCGCGCAGGTCGGCGGTGATGAGGTCCTCCGGCGCGTAGCCGTCCGCCGCGACCAGCCGCAGACCCGCCTCCCGGCACGCCGCGAACGCCTCGTCCGCGTCCCGCACCCGGGCGATCGGCAGGTGGAACACGCTGCCCGTGGACGCGCGCACGCACTTGCCGTTGTGCGGGTCGACCGCGTCGCCCGCGAAGATCACCGCGTCGGCGCCCGCGGCGTCGGCCACGCGCACCACCGTGCCCGCGTTGCCGGGGTCCGCCACGCCGTGCAGCACGGCCACCAGCTGCGCACCCGGCGTCAGCGCCTCCGACAGCGGCACGTCCACCGGCGAGCACACCGCGACGACGCCCTGGGGCGTCACCGTCTCCGACAGCGCGGCGGCGGCCTTGTCGGTCACGCCGCTCACCGGCACACCGGCGTCCACGGCGTCGCGCACCAGTTCGGGGTTGCGGGTGGCGGCGACGTCGGTGACGAACAGCTCGTGCACCGCGCCGCGGCCGGCAGCCGCCCAGGCCAGGGCCTCGCGCACGGCCTGCGCGCCCTCGGCCAGGAACCGCTCCGCGCGGTCGCGGCCGGCACGCCTGGTCAACCGCTTAGCGGCAACGACCCGGGGAGTCCGTTCGGTGAACGGAGCTTCCCCGGGTCGTGGTGCGCGGTCGTTCGCGCTCAGGCCTTGTCCTCGACCGGCGCGTTGACGTCGCTGGGCAGCGCCGCCCGCGCGGCCTCGACCAGCGCGGTGAACGCGCCGGCGTCGCTGACGGCCAGCTCGGCGAGGATCTTGCGGTCCACCTCGATGCCGGCGAGGCGCAGACCCTGGATGAAGCGGTTGTACGTCATGCCGTTGGCGCGGACACCGGCGTTGATGCGCTGGATCCACAGCTTCCGGAAGTCACCCTTGCGGGCGCGGCGGTCCCGGTAGGCGTAGTTCAGCGAGTGGAGCACCTGCTCCTTGGCCTTGCGGTACAGCCTCGAACGCTGGCCGCGGTAGCCGCTGGCGAGCTCAAGGGTGGTACGGCGCTTCTTCTGGGCGTTCACTGCCCTTTTGACGCGTGCCACGGGTCCGTCCTGTCGATCTCGTGGGGCCGGTGGAGGGCCCCGGTGTTCAAGGGGGTGAAGGTCTTAGAGGCCGAGCAGCTTCTTCAGCCGCGGCACGTCGTTCTTCGCGACCTCGGTCGTGCCGGAGAGGCGACGGGTCAGCTTGCTGGACTTCTTCTCCAGCAGGTGCCGCTTGCCGGCCTTCTCGCGGACGAGCTTGCCGCTGCCGGTGACCTTCACGCGCTTGGAGGTCCCGCTGTGGCTCTTGTTCTTGGGCATTTCCGTCCTCAGTCTCGTGCAGCCACCGGGGGTGGGGGCGGCCATGCGTGCTCCGGGCCCGGGGGCCCGGAGGTCATTGCGTGCTCCCGGCCCGGGGGCCGGGAGATCACTCCTCGACAGACTCCGCCGACGCGTCGTCGTCCTCGACGATGTCGTGCTCGCCGCTGTCGTGCCTGATCGGGCGGGTCTTCGTGGTCTTGTGCGGGGCCAGCACCATGATCATGTTGCGGCCGTCCTGCTTCGGGTTCGACTCGACGAAACCGAGCTCCGCGACGTCCTCCGCGAGCCTCTGCAGCAGGCGGTAACCCAGCTCCGGCCGGGACTGCTCACGGCCCCGGAACATGATGGTCACCTTGACCTTGTTCCCGTGCGACAGGAAGCGGGCCACGTGGCCCTTCTTCGTCAGGTAGTCGTGCGGGTCGATCTTCGGCCGGAGCTTCTGCTCCTTGATGACCGTCAACTGCTGGTTGCGGCGAGACTCACGTGCCTTCTGCGCGCTCTCGTACTTGAACTTGCCGTAGTCCATGAGCTTGCAAACCGGCGGCCGAGCCTGCGCGGCGACCTCGACGAGGTCGAGGTCCGATTCCTGGGCGAGTCGGAGCGCGTCCTCGATGCGAACGATCCCGACCTGCTCGCCGTTCGGCCCGACCAGACGAACCTCGGGCACGCGGATGCGGTCGTTGATGCGCGGCTCGGTGCTCACGGGAGCACCTCGGTTCGAGGGACTTGTCATTCACGTCCTTTGTGACTCGTTCTGCGCCAAAAACAAGAGGCCCCACACCTGCCCGGTGTGAGGCCCGCTTCCGACCGATCGCACAACGAAGGGCGCAGTCCACCCTTCGAGGGACCGGACCCGGCCACCTGCTCGAAGCGGCAGACTCGGGTGGGAGCGGGGCTCCACTTGCCGTCCCCACAGGTGTGGGGACTGGTCGCGCGGAGAATAGTAGCAGACGGTCTTGTCAACCCCCGAATCAGCGACCCATCCGGTGTGGTTGCGAGAATGGCTCCCGTGACCGACCTGCCCTCGTACAACGTCCGCGACCTGTCCGATGTTCCCAGCGTCGAGGTGATCAGCAAGGCGGCGCTCATGCTGCTCTCCTCCGCCGCCGAACGCCTCGGCCTGGCCGACCCGGACCCCGACCAGAGCCCGCGCCGCGACCTCGACGAGGCCCGCCGGCTGATCACCGCGCTGGCCGGCCTGGTGACCGCGTCGGCCGAGTACCTCGGTCCGCACGCCGGTCCGCTGCGCGAGGGGCTCCAGTCGGTGCAGCGGGCGTTCCGCGAGGCGTCGGCGTACCCGGACGAGCCCGGCCAGGGCCCGGGCGAGAAGTACACCGGCCCGGTCTACTGAGCGTTGCCCCCCTCACGTCGTGAGCGTTGAACTCACGTGTCGTGGACGTAGGACTCTCGCGCTGCGAACGTAGGACTCTCGCGCTGTGGAGGTAGGACTCTCGCGTTCCGGGCGTTCAACTCGCGCGTTCCGGAAGTAGGACACGGGTGTTCCGGAGGTAGGACACGCGCGTTCCGAACGCAGGACACGCGGCGGCCGAAGGTTCGCCTGATGGGAGGCGGGCGCTCGGCCCGCGGGCGTGCCAGGGTCGGAGGGGTTCGCGCGAACCCCTGATCCTCGACCCCTGCACGAGGGAGAACCCGACATGGGAGAGTTCCGCGCGCCCTGGATTCGATTAGCCCGAGCGGTCGGCGTCGGTGCGTCCGCGGTGGTGGTGGCGGCGTTGGCCGTGACGCCCGCCCAGGCCACCGAGGCGCAGGTCCGCGACGCCGGCGGCCCGGCCGCCGTACCGGACAGCTACATCGTGGTGCTCAAGGACGGCGCGGGCGCGGACGTGCTCGCGGCGAAGGTGGGCGCCCGCGTCACCCACCGGTACCACTCGGCCCTCAACGGCTTCGCCGCGACGATGGGCGAACGGGCGGCCAAGCGGTTGGCGGCCGACCCGGCGGTGGCCTACGTGGCCCAGGACCAGCGGGTGCAGGCCCTGGCCGACCAGCCGAACCCGCCGTCGTGGGGCCTGGACCGCATCGACCAGCGCGACCTGCCGCTCAACGCGAACTACAGCTACGCCACCACGGCGGCCAACGTCCACGCCTACATCGTCGACACCGGCATCCGGGCGACGCACACCGACTTCGGCGGTCGGGCCAGCTTCGACGCCAACACCAGCGGTGACGGCAACAACTCCGACTGCAACGGCCACGGCACGCACGTGGCGGGCACGATCGGCGGCGCGGCGCACGGCGTCGCCAAGGGCGTCCGGCTGCACGGCGTCAAGGTGCTGAACTGCGCGGGCTCCGGCACGATCGCGGGCGTCGTGGCGGGCGTGGACTGGGTGACGGCGAACTCGCAGAAGCCGGCCGTGGCGAACATGAGCCTCGGCGGCGGCGTGAACGACACCCTGGACGCGGCCGTGCGGCGGTCCATCGCGTCGGGCGTGACGTACGCCATCGCGTCGGGCAACTCGAACGCCGACGCCTGCTCGTTCTCCCCCGCCCGGGTGGCGGAGGCGATCACGGTCAACGCGACGGACAGCGCCGACAACCGGGCCTCGTTCTCCAACTGGGGCACGTGCACGGACCTGTTCGCACCGGGCGTGGGCATCACGTCGGCGTGGAACACCAGCGACACCGCCACGAACACGATCAGCGGCACGTCGATGGCGACGCCGCACGTGGCGGGCGCGGCCGCGCTGGTCCTGGCGGGCAACCCCGGCGCGTCCCCGCAGCAGGTCCGGGACGCGCTGGTGGCCGCCGCGACGCCGAACAAGGTGGTCAACCCGGGCGCCGGTTCGCCGAACGCGCTGCTGTTCACCGGGGCGACCACCCCGCCGCAGCCGGGCAACGACACCCTGCTGCGCGGCGAGAGCCTGCGGGCCGGGCAGAGCAAGGTCTCCCAGGACGGCCGGTTCACGCTGGTCATGCAGGGTGACGGCAACCTGGTGCTGTACACGGCGGCCGGTCAGCCGCTGTGGCACACCGGCACCCAGGGCACCGGCGCGACGTACGTGGTGCTCCAGAACGACGGCAACCTGGTCGTCTACACGGACGCGGGCGTGGCGAAGTGGCACACCAACACGTGGGGCACGGCGGCCGACCGGCTGATCGTGCAGAACGACTCGAACCTGGTGCTCTACGGCCCGACGGGCCAGGTCTTCTGGCACCGCCTGGCGTGACCGCCCGACCGGTCACGACCACCGCCCGCCGGTGACGGCG
>NZ_JBFAAX010000383.1:0-5591 GCF_040639995.1 Actinosynnema sp. NPDC023658
CGAGCAAGCGGTCGACGGTGTGCTGGCCATGCTCGCCGCACACCGGTAGGAACCCCGGGCCGACCGGGTCGTCCGTCCACACAGGAGGAAGCACTTGTACGCCAAGCAGTACGAGATCACCCTGCCCGCCGACTACGACATGCGGGTCGTCCGGGAGCGCGTGGCCCGCGGCGGTCACGCCCTCGACGACCGCGCCGGACTGGCGCTGAAGGCGTACGTCATCCGGGAACGCGGGGTCGCCGGCTCGCCGGTCAACCAGTACGCGCCCTTCTACCTGTGGCACGACACCGGCGCGATGGCGCACTTCCTGGTGGGCGGCGGCGGTTTCCAGAACATCATCCGCGACTTCGGACGCCCGACCGCACGGCACTGGACCGGCGTCGCGTGCCACGCCGGGCCCGCCCGCACCGCACTCCCCCGCGCGGCCTCACGCCGCCTCACGCCCGTCCCCGTCGACGAGGACCGCGACGGCACCGGTCTCGGCTTGGCCGAGTTCGTCGAGCGCGAGGTCTCGCAACTCCACGCGCTCGCCCGGCGCGACGACGTCCACACGGCCGCGCTCGCGCTCGACCCCCACGACTGGCAGTTGCTGCGGTTCGTGCTCTGGCGGGACGTCGCCGCCGACGAGGAGGCCACCGAGCGCTACGAGGTGCTGCACCTGTCCGCCCCCGGCCTCGCGGACCTGCCGGAGGGGCGCACCTGGTAGGGCGCCCCGAACCCCGGCCCGCTCAGTCGTGACGAGGGCCGAGGAGCGGCGTGGCGACGACCTCCAACACCCGCCAGGCGTTGCGCCACGCCCGTTTCACGGTGTCCTCGACCCGGGCGTCGGCCAGGAGGGTGACCAGGTACGGCCGGAGGTCGCCCAGCGCGTACTGCATGAACACCTCGGCGCAGAACTCGTCGAACTTGTCCGCCTGGTAGGACCGGCGCTGCTCGGGGGACAGCCGGTTGCCCTTGGGATCGCGCCACAGGTCCAGGCAGAGCAGGTGCTGCCGGTGCCCGCGCAGGATCAGCCAGGCGTGGTAGAAGGCCTTGGCGTGCGACGACATCCGGTCCCAGTAGACCTGGAGCTGCCGGATCTCGTGGCCGTCCCGGTGCAGGTCCTTGGTCTCGTACGCGCCGGACGGCAGCGGGTCGTACTCGGAGGCCAGGTGCGCCACGGTGCCGGTGCCCAGCGCGGGCGGCATCGGGTGGTCGTCCAACAGGGTCGACTCGAACAGGGCGTGGCCCGTCTCGTGCACCAGCAGGCGCACGAACGCGCCGGGCGGCGTGACGCTCAGCCGGGACATGTGGATGACGCGATCCCCCGGTTCGTACAGCCCTCCGCCGCGGCTGTCCGCGCGGGAGGAGTTGAACACGATGGTGCAGTTCTTCGCCGCCAGGTTGCCCCAGAACTCCGGGTAGACCTCCAGGAAGTGCTCGCAGGCGGCGGCCTGGGGCAGCGAGATGTCGAGGTCCGGCGCGCGCATCCGGTCGCACAGCAGGCGCAGCTTCGGCTTGGCGGCGAGCAGGGTCGACAGGACCACGACGTGAGGCTCGTGCGGGTCGACGGTCGCGTTCCCGTCGGAGAACGCCAGGAAACGGGTCCTGACGTCCGCGACGGGCACTCCCAGGGTGGCCGCCGTCAGGCCGTAGCCGCCGCCCGCGATGATGAGCTGGACGATGCCGGCGTCGGTGGTGTCGTCGATCGTCACCGCCAGGTGGTCCGGGTCGAAGGCGGTGAACAGCGCGCCGTCGGCCGTGTCGTGCGGGACGACCGGTGGTGGGCTCCCGCCCGCCGGCGCGGAGCCCCGGTCCGCGTCCACGTCGTTCGTGATCGACTCGAACAGCCGCAGCGCCTGCCCCCGCACGGCGGCCCGCGCCTCCGCCGTCGGCGCGGCGGCCATGTCGGCGAGCATGCCGTCCAGGTCGAGATCACCCAGGCCGTCCTCCGCGGTGATGTCGTCGTCGACCGACGTCGACACCGCGTGGGTCGCGGGGCCGTCCGGCACCAGGTCGACCTGATCCGGGCCGTCCAGCTGCGCCAGCAGCTCCTCGAAGCTCAGCTCGCGCCGCGCTCCCGGTCCGCCGCTGCCCGTTCCCCGAGCCGAGTCGTCCCCGTTGGGCTCCACGACGTCCCCCTGTTGTCGCAACCGTTGTCCCGATCGGGGGACGGTAGCCCAGGGGTCGGCGCCCACCTCCGCACTATGCGTGGTCGACGCTCACGATCAGGCCACGACGAGGAGTCGCGGGGCGCCGCCCGCTGATCGTCCGAGCGGCGCCCCGTCACGTGCGGGTTCAGCCGCGCACGCGGGTGAAGCGCTGGTTGGGGCTGTCGTTGTAGGTGTACTGGGAGATCCGCGCGCCGTCGGCGGTCGACTTCTCGAACACGTCCATGGCCAGGCCGGACTGCCGGTTGATCAGGCTGATCACGTCGCTGCCGTGGTCGATGACCTGCCACTGCTGGCTCGTGGCGCCGGTGTCGGGTTGCTGGGTGATGTCGGCGCCGTTGCCGTTGCCCGCGACCTGGAGGACCAGACCGCTGTGCCTGGCCTTGAGCCGCACGTAGCCGCCGCCTGCGTCGATGAACTCGAACTGCTGGTTGGTGCGGCCGTTCGCGGTCCACTGGACGAGCCGGGCCCCGGCCGCGGTCGACGCCTCGTAGATGTCGGCCGCCTTGCCGCTGTGCTGCGCGACCAGGCTGTAGGCGGACGACGTCGAGCGCAGGGACGAGGCGAGCGCGATGCCCTGGTCCCGCAGTGCCCCGGCGACGACCTCCGCGATGCGGGCGGCGCCTGCTGCTTCGAAGTGGGTGTGGTCGTTGCAGAAGAAGGCGCCGACCGCGCCCTGCGTGTAGTCGCCGTTGTTCGGGCACAGGCGCAGCGAGTTGTACAGGGCGACGCTGCGCTGGTGCAGGTCGATGACCGGCACCTGGTCGGCTTGGGCCTGCGCGATGGTCTCGTTGACGAAACCGCGGTTGCCGACCGCGGTCGAGCCGGAGCAGGTGATCGCCGCGACCGGGGTGACGTAGACGGGCTTCACACCGCGCGCCTTGGCCTCGCTCGCCATGGTGGAGAGCAGTTGGCGGTACCGGGTGGTGCCCACGTGGCGGGGGCAGCTGGAGTCGCCGTCGTTGATGCCGAACTGGATGATCAGCCAGTCACCCGCCTGCATGCCGTTCGTGGAGAGCATGTCGGCCCAGCGCGAGGCGTAGGTGCGGGGGCTCACGACGCACTCGCCGGTGGAGTCCTTGGTGCTCTTGACGTTCGACTCGTAGAGCCAGGTCTGGATGCTGCGACCGCCCACGGCGTTGTTGACGACCGTCACGTCGTCGTTGAACAGCCGGTCGAACTCCCGGCCCCAGCCGACCGGGCAGGTGCCGCTGCCGTTGGCCATGGTCGAGTCGCCGGCCAACCACACCTTGAACGGCGCGGCGGCGGCCCCCGCCCCGGAGTCGGCCTGCGGTGCGGCGCACGGTGCGGGTGCGGGCGCGGCCTGCGCGGGCACCACCACGGCCGCCATCGCGGCGAAGGTGACCGCCGCGACCGCCAGGTACCGGATCCGTGAAGATATCCTCATTGATACTCCATGTCGTTTTTCAGCAGGACGATCGGCGGACCGGCGACGCCACCAGTACCGGATGGGAACAGTCGCCCCGGATCGCGATCGCGGTCAACAGCCGCATCTCGTATGGAACGCCCCGGTCGACGCCCGGATCGAGCCGTGGTGAGGCTCGCGGGTCGACCTGCCCGCGCACGTGCCCTTGATCACCCGTAAACAGAATGACGGTTCTGCTACCGTTGCTAGCAGAACCAAGATTCTGTTTACGGGAGGTGCGGTGCCCCGGCTCACCGACGCGCGCAAGGAGCTGCGCCGCGCCCAGATCACCGAGGCGGCCGTGCGGTGCTTCGGGCGCAACGGCCTGGAGCGGACCTCGATCGCGGACATCACCGCGGAGTCCGGGTTGTCGACCGGGTCGATCTACGCGCACTACCGCAACAAGGCCGACCTCATCCAGGACAGCGCCCGCACGGCGCTGGCCAAGCACGCCGAGGTGCTCGCCGGGTACGCCGCCGAAGCCGTCCCGCCCGACCCCGACGAGCTGCTCGCCCGGTTGGCGACCGGGCTCGACCCGGCCAAGGCCCGGTTCGCCGTGCAGATCTGGGGCGAGGCCACCACCGACCCCGCCATCAGCGACATCGTCACCGACATGGTCGACCGGCTGCGGGAGATGCTGCGCGACTGCGTGACCGCGTGGCTGGTCGGGGTCGAGGGGCGCGAGCCGTCCCGAGCCGCGGAGGAGGCTGGCCCGATCGCGCACCGGGTGTCGGCGCTGTACCTCGCGGAACTGCTGCACACCGCTCTGCGCTCACCCGTCGAGGAGGCCCGTTCATGATCAGCCGGACCGCACCGTTCGCCGGCCGCCCCGTCCACCGCGTCGGCTACGGCGCGATGCAGCTCGAACGCCTGCACGACCGCCGCGACGAGGCCGTCGCCCTGCTGCGCCGGGCGGTCGAGCTGGGCGTCGACCACGTCGACACGGCCGAGTTCTACGGCTTCGGCTTCGTCAACCGCGTCATCCGCGAGGCGCTCCGCCCTGAGGACGGCGTCCTGGTCGTCACGAAGGTCGGGGCCGTGCCCGACCCCGGCGGACCGCTGCCGCTCAAGGTGGCGCAACGGCCCGAGCAGCTGCGCGCCGCCGTCGAGGACAACCTGCGCGGCCTCGGCGTCGAACGGCTCGACGTGGTCAACCTCCGCCGCCTCGACACCGGCCCCGGCCTGCGCGCCGAGGGCGACCAGGTGGTCGACGTCGACGACCAGCTCGCGGTGCTGACCGCGTTGCGCGACGAGGGCAAGGTCGGCGCCATCGGCCTGAGCAGCGTCACCCCGGACGTCCTGCGCCGCGCCCTGCCCGCGGGCAACGCGTGCGTGCAGAACGCCTACAGCCTCGTGTCCCGGGACGACGAGGATCTCCTCCGGCTGTGCACGGCCGAGGGCGTCGCGTGGGTGCCGTACTTCCCACTGGGCGGCGCGTTCCCCGGCGTGCCCAAGGTGACCGACGAGCCGGTGGTGCACGCCGTGGCCGAGTCGCTGGGCGTCACGCCGTCCCAGGTCGGTCTCGCGTGGCTCCTGCACCACGCGCCGAACGTGCTGCTCATCCCCGGCACCGCCGACGCGGCCCACCTGGAGGCCAACGCGGCGGTCGCCGGGATCGTCCTCGACGCCGAAGCCCTCGCCACCCTCGACGCGGTCCGGTCGCGCTCCAACGACGTGCCGCTCGGCTGAACGCCGCCACCATCCACAAAGGACTGAAGATGAAAGCGATCGTCCACCGCTCCCACGGCGGCCCGGACGTGCTCGAACTCGTCGAGCGCGAGCTGCCCGAGCCCGGTCCGGGCGAGGTGCGCGTGCGGGTCGCCGTGTCGGGGGTCAACCCGGCCGACTGGCAGGCGCGCTCCGGTCCCGCCGGTCCGGGGAACTTCCCCGAGATCACGCCGCACCTCGACGGCGCGGGCACGATCGACGCGGTGGGCGAGGGGGTCGAGGCGAGCCGGGTCGGCCGGCGGGTCTGGGTCTTCATGGCCGCCGCGGGTCGTCCGACCGGCACCGCC
>NZ_JBFAAX010000384.1:0-5587 GCF_040639995.1 Actinosynnema sp. NPDC023658
GGGGAGTCGGGCCGTAGTGGTCGGTTCGGGGCGCGGCCTCGGGGCGGGACGGACCGCTACCGTGGCCGGGTGACCGAGCGGATCCTGCGGGTGAACGACGTCGACCTGTGCGTGGAGACCTCGGGGTCGCCGGCCGATCCCGCGGTGCTGCTGGTCGCCGGGGCGACCGGCTCGATGCTGTCCTGGGCGGACGGGTTCTGCGCCCGGCTGGCGGACGGCGGGCGGTTCGTCATCCGGTACGACCAGCGCGACACCGGGCGGTCGGTGACCTACCCGCCGGGTGAGCCCGGGTACGGGTTCGGTGACCTGGCGGCGGACGCGGTCGGGGTGCTGGACGCGCTGGCCGTGTCGCGGGCGAACGTCGTCGGCCTCTCCATGGGCGGTGGCATCGCCCAGCTCGTCGCGCTCGACTCCGCCGACCGGGTGGCCTCGCTGACGCTGATCGCGACCAGTCCCGCCGAGCCGGGCACACCGGGCCTGCCGCCGCCGTCCCCTGCGCTGCAGGAGCACCTGGCGAACGGCGGGACGCCCGCGCCCGACTGGACCGACCGCGACGCGGTGGTCGAGCACCTGGTGGCGGCGGAACGGCCCTACGCCGGACCGCGGCCGGTGGACGTCGCCGCGGCCCGCGAGCTGGCCGGGCGGGTGTTCGACCGGGCGCGGAACATCGCGTCGAGCGTGAACCACTTCCAGGCCGGCGGCGGGGAGCCGTGGCGCGACCGGTTGGGCACGATCACCGCACCGACGCTGGTCGTGCACGGCGACGTCGACCCGCTGCTCCCACCGGGGCACGCGGAGGCCCTGGTGCGGGAGGTGCCCGGCGCGCGGCTGCTCCTGCTGGAGGACACCGGTCACGAGCTGCCGCCCGGCGTCTGGGACGTGGTGGTCCCGGCGCTGCTGGCGCACACCGACCGCGGCAAGCCGGGGCGGGACGAGACGATGGCCCGGATCCGCGGGCTGGGGTCGGTCGACGCGGGCACGGCCTTCGAGCAGCTCTACGCCGCCGCGTCACGCGGTGAGGTGGACGTGCCGTGGCACCGCGACGAGCCGCACCAGCTGATCCTCGACCGCTTCCAGGGCGTCGACGGCACGGGCAAGCGGGCGCTCGTCGTCGGCGCCGGCTACGGGCAGGACGCGGGGTTCCTCGCCGGGCTGGGCTTCGACACGACCGGGTTCGACATCTCGCCGACGGCGGTGGGCGCGGCGCGCGAGCGGTTCCCGGCGGCGCGGTTCGTGGTGGCCGACCTGCTCGACCCGCCGTCGGAGTGGTGGGGCGCGTTCGACGTGGTGGTGGAGGTGCTGATCGCCCAGTCCCTGCCCGCCGCCGTGCGGCCCACCGGCATCGCGCACGTGCGCCGGTTCGTCGCGCCCGGCGGCACGTTGGTCCTGCTGGCCTCGGCCCGCGACGACGACGAGCCCGCGGCGGGCCCGCCCTGGCCGTTGGTGCGTGCGGAGGTCGAGTCCTACGCCGACGACGACCTCCGCGCGGTGGAGGTGGACCGCACCGGTGCCCGGTGGTGGGCGGAGTTCCGGCGCGCGATCAGCTGATCCCGATGATCGAGGTGTAGCCGTTGGGCACGATCTTGTGCGCCATCCGCTCGTAGGCCTCGGGGTCGTCGGGCGCCCACGTGGCCAGCCCGTCGACGTAGCGGTTCGCGGCGCAGAACATCGCGGCGATCAGCACGGTGTCGTGCACCTCGATGTCGGTCGCGCCGTTCTCCTTGGCCTTCTCGATCAGGTCGGCGGTCACCGCGCGCCCGCTCTCGGTGACGGCCGTCGCGATGTCGAGCAGCGCCACCATCTTCGGCGTGTGCGAGTAGTCCTCGGGCAGCTGCGCGGCGGCGAAGGCGGCGTGCGAGCCCGCGCAGAACTTGCACTGGTTCAGCTCGGAGACGTGCGTGGCGATCAGCTCGCGCTCGCCCCGGGTCAGGTCGCTCGGACCGCGCAGCAGCACCTCGGTGAGCTCGGTGAGCGGGCGTCCGGTCTCGGGCCGGTAGTTCATCAGCCCGGCGATGCCGGGCAAGGTGTTGTCCAACTCGATGTGCGGCATGTCCCCAGTGTCCCGATCGCTGGGTATCGCCGTCGAGCTGCGATCGGGCTAATGCAAAACACGGTTATGTAACAGTGTCATCGCTCGGTGTGGCGGTGGTGCGGGGGAACCCGCCGTTCGCGTAGCGCCGTTCACCCGTACGGACCCTCCGCCGGCGCCGTGGCCTCCGGTGCCGCCGCCGCACGCGCGTAGGCCGCCGGGGTGATGCCGTAGCAGCGGCGGAACCAGCGGGTCAGGTGGGCCTGGTCGGCGAAGCCGGTGAGCGCCGCCGCCTCGGCCGCCGGGCGTCCGGCCGCCAGCAGCCGCCTGGCCGCGCGCAACCGGCGTTGGCGCTGGTAGTCGCTGGGGGACAGGCCGTACTCGGCGCGGAACGCGCGGTAGAGCGCGAACCGGCTCAGGCCGGTCGCCTCGGTGAGCTCCTCGGTGGTGACGTCGTCGGCGTAGTGCGCCTCGATCAGGTCGCGGGCCGCGGAGGGGTTGCCCGGCGCCGGTGTCGTCGTGCGCAGCGGCATGACGTGGGTGGCCATCGCGCGCACGGCGTGCATCAGGTGCTCGTCGCGGGCGAGGTGGGTGCCCTCCTGGAGGGCGGTGTGCAGGTTGCGCAGCGCGTCCGCCAGCCGCGGCGAGTGCACCACCGGGTCCTGGAACAACGGCAGGCGCGGCAGCAGCTCCGCGACCAACGACGGTCCGATGTGGACGATCCGGTAGGTGAAGCCGTCCTCGGTGGCGGTCCGGCCGTCGTGCACCTCGTCCGGGTTGAACGCGAGCACCATGCCCGCCGCGCTGGTGTGCGTGCCGCCCCGGCAGCGGAACGCCTGCACGCCCTCCTCGGTCACGCCGAACGAGTACGCGTCGTGGCTGTGCCGGTGGTACCGGTGCGAGGTGAAGTGCGCGTGCATGGCCTCGACCGGCCGGTCGGCCGCGCGCCAGTACCGCGTCCACTGCACCCGCACATTAAACCGCCCGGCCCGGCGGCCGACGGCCGGAAGCGGGCAACCGCTTCGCGCGCCATCCGTGTGAGCGCTCCCACGAGACCCGTGGAAAGTTCGCGTTTGCCCTTGACTGGTGTAGACCATTTCCGGTTGAGTGGCCCCCGTCACGTCCGAGGGCGCTCGAACGGAAAAGAGTGATCTTGTGTCGAGATTCCGCGTAGTGGCGGCGATCGCCGCCTTCGTGGTCGGGGCGGCTCTGACCGTCGCGGTGGCCAACACCGCCGCCGCGGCCGCCTGCGCCTCCGCGTGGACCTCGTCGGCCGTCTACACCGGCGGCACGACGGCGTCCTACGCCGGGCACAACTGGCAGGCGAAGTGGTGGACCCAGAACGAGACACCCGGCTCGGCCGCGGTGTGGGCCGATCAGGGCACCTGCGGCGGGGGCACGACGCCACCGCCCGGCTGCGACCACCCCGCCTGGGTGCAGGGCCAGTGGTACACCGCCGGCAGCATCGTCCGCTTCACCGACGGCAGGTACTACATCGCCGAGCACGACAACCCGGGCTACGACCCGACCATCAGCACCTGGTACTGGGACCCGTACGACTGCGGCTCCACCCCGACCACCACGAGCAGCACGCCCGCGCCGGGCGGGTTCGTGGTGAGCGAGGCCCAGTTCCAGCAGATGTTCCCGAACCGGAACCCCTTCTACACCTACGCCGGCCTCACGGCGGCGCTCGGCGCGTACCCCGGGTTCGCGAAGACCGGCAGCGACACAGTGCGCAAGCAGGAGGCGGCGGCGTTCCTGGCCAACGCCAACCACGAGACCGGCGGCCTGGTGTACGTCGTCGAGCAGAACACGGCGAACTACCCGCACTACTGCGACGCGGGCCAGCCGTACGGCTGCCCCGCCGGTCAGGCGGCCTACTACGGCCGCGGTCCCATCCAGCTCAGCTGGAACTTCAACTACAAGGCGGCGGGCGACGCGCTGGGCCTGCCGCTGCTGACCAACCCGTGGCTGGTGCAGAACGACGCCTCGGTCGCCTGGAAGACCGCCCTCTGGTACTGGAACACCCAGTCCGGTCCGGGCACCATGACCCCGCACAACGCGATGGTCAACGGCTACGGCTTCGGCGAGACGATCCGCAGCATCAACGGGTCGCTGGAGTGCGGCGGGCGCAACCCGGCGCAGGTCCAGAGCCGGGTCGACGCCTACCAGCGGTTCGTCGGCATCCTCGGGGTGCCCGCGGGCAACAACCTGTACTGCTGAACGACGGTCGGTCGGGGGCCGTGCGCGGCACCGCCCCCACCGGTCACCGGGCCAGGTGCGCGAGCACGGCCCACCCGAACGACCCCGGCGACTCGACCCACGGCACGTGGCCCGCGCCGGGCAGCACGACCCGCGCCACGTCCGGCAGCGCCTCGGCCAGCGAGTCCACCGCCCACCGGGGCCGCACGTCCGCCGCGCCGTCCACGATCAACGTCGGCACGGTCAGCCCGCGGCAGCGCGCCACCAGCTCCGCTTCGTCCCGCGACCGCGACTCCGCGATCAACGCGGCGTTCGCCTCCTCGTTCACGCCGAACCACGGCGTGGCCAGCTCCTCGGCGCTCCACCGGGCCGTCGACGGGTCGGCGAAGTCCGCCGTCCACAGCCGGACCGCCGCGTCCCGACCGATCGGCACGCCCGGCTCGTCGCCCGGGTCGACCACCCCGCCCACGTCGGCCAGCCGTTCGGCCCGGTTGCGCCGGTGCTCCTCGTGCCACTCGTGCCCCAGCCCGGTGCCGGAGACGTAGACCAGCGACGAGACCCGGTCCGGGTGCTCCAGCGCGTAGTGCAGCGCCACCTCCGCGCCCCAGGAGTGGCCGAGCAGCGCCATCCTGTCGAGTCCGAAGTGGAGCCGGACGGCGTCCAGGTCGGCCACGGTCCGGGCCATCGTGTACGGCCCCTCCCGCTCCGACCGGCCGCCGCCGCGCTGGTCCCAGCGGATCACCCGCACGCGGTCGGCCAGCAGCTCGGCCAGCCCGCCGAACACGTCCCACAGCCCGGGGCCGCCGTGGCACAGCACCAGCGGTTCGCCGCGCCCCGGCCCGGTGCGGCCCGGCTCGTCGCGCCCCGACTCGGCTGCCCACAACACGCGGCCGTCGTCCGCGATGACCTTGTGCTCCTCCATGCAGCCCAGTGTCAGCCAACCAGGCGGCGGATCACACTGATCGGGCCAATTGAGTCGATGGGAGCGATCTTCACGGGAACGCCCTCGGTCGACGCGTGCACCGCGCGCTCGCCGTCCACGGCCATCGCGACGTGCGACTGGCCGGCGTAGTAGATGATCAGGTCACCGGCCTGGACCTGCGCTCTCGTCACCGCGTGCCCGGCCGTGGCCTGCAGGTACGTGGTGCGCCCGATGGTCACGCCGGCCTCGCGGTAGGCGGCCTGGGTGAGGCTGGAGCAGTCCCACGCGTCCGGGCCGTTCGCGCCGAACACGTACGGGTCGCCCCGCTGGGCGAGGGCGTACTCCAGGGCCACCCCGGCCGCGCCGGGGGGCACGGCGACGTCGGACGTGTCGCCGGGGGAGGCGAGCACCGCCTTGTCGGCCGCGCTCAGCGA
>NZ_JBFAAX010000385.1:0-5570 GCF_040639995.1 Actinosynnema sp. NPDC023658
TCCCGATCGGGGAGGTGGCTCTCCTCTTTCCTCTCCGACGCCTGGTGGGCGTCAGAGCAGACCGAGCTGGGCGGCCCGCACGCCCGCTTGGAAGCGGCTGCGGGCGTCCATGCCGGCCATCGCGGACGCGACGTCGTTGCGCACGGTCCGCACGCTGACGCCGATCCGGTTGGCCACGGCGTCGTCGGTCAGACCTTCGGCCAGCAGCCGGAGGACGATCTCGTAGCGCTCGCGCGGC
Source organism: Actinosynnema sp. NPDC023658 (assembly GCF_040639995.1). Taxonomy (NCBI): domain Bacteria; kingdom Bacillati; phylum Actinomycetota; class Actinomycetes; order Pseudonocardiales; family Pseudonocardiaceae; genus Actinosynnema; species Actinosynnema sp. NPDC023658. The sequence goes on from NZ_JBFAAX010000385.1 coordinate 239, forward strand.
GCGTCGACGGGCGTGCCGGCCACCGCGTCGTGCGCGGGCCGCCCCTGGGCCCACAGCGCGGTCGCCGTGCGGTGCAGGGGTTCCACGGCGCGCGGGCCGTGGACGACCTCCATGCGCATCTCGCGGTTGACCACCAGCGCCGTCGCGCCGTCCACGATGACCACGCGGACGCAGGGGCCGGCGGTCGTGCGGGCGGACATGCCGCGTTCCGCGAGCCAGCGCGCGTGCGGGACGATGGCGGGCGACATGGTGAAGTCGTCGGACCAGACGCAGCGGAACTGCGCGCCGCGCCGGTGCACGGCCTCCGCGATCAGCGGCGAGAACTCGTAGGAACCCGGTGAGTAGGTCGGGACGATGACGAGGACCTCCCGGGTCGCGGCGGCGGCGAACCGCTCCACGACGACGGCCAGGTCGTCGAACCCGACGCCCTCGCGGCGACCCGAGACGGCGTCCGAGGCGCGCTCGTGGGCGGACACGAAGCGGTCTACCGCGGCGGCGCCCGGCACACCGCCCCGCGGGCCGTCCTTCAGCCTGCGGGCGGCCAGGACCGGCAGGGCCATGCGGGGTTCCACCGCGCGCACGGCACTCGCGTCGTCGGCGGACCCCACCAGGAAGCCCAGCGTGCGCAGGTCACCGACGATCTCCCGAGTGCCGATCTCGTCCCAACCCAACTCGCGGACGAGGTCGGAGAAGCGCCAGCGGACTCGGCGCAGCATGGTCCGGTAGACGAAGTCGGCTGTTGTGCCGAGTCCCAGTTCGGATGTGATCATCCTGCGCCTCCGCTCGTGCCTGCGGCAGTGGCGGCACGCGGATCTGGTAGCACCCGCCCTGTCTCGCCATCACGCATCGTGTGCCCCCAGGCATCGTGTGCTTACTCCAGTAAGGGAGAAAGTAATCGAGATGGGGACGCGATGACAAGCAGTCATCCACAGCGGTCAAGCAGCCCGCACCACCCCGGAGCGCGGGTGATACGACCGGTCGAAGCAGGTATGCGACCTTTCGGCGCAACGCAGGCCATCGAACCAGGTAGCGGGCGCTGGTGCGGATGGATGCTCATGTTGCGAAAAGGTCACGCAGCGGCAAAGCGTATTTACTCCAGAAAAGTCAGGTGTTCATCTCGGCCAGCTCGCGCCAGAGCTGCGCGGCCATCCGGTAGGCCTCGACGTCGTCGCACAGCACCGCTGCCGCCCTGAGCTGGACAGCCGCCTCGTCGTCGCGCCCCAGGGCCTTCAACGCCCGTCCGCGCGCCCGGCGCAGCCGCGCCAGCTCCACGCCGACCAGGTCGGTGTCCCCCTGGTCGATGAAGTCGCTGAGCCGAACGGCCTCCTCGTAGTCCCCGACCAGCAGCGCGTACCGGCACTCCAGGCTCGCCAGCTGCACGGACTCCGTGCCGCTCTCGGTGATGGCGGACGCGGCGCGGGCGGCGTCGAGGTGGACCAGCACCTGCGCGGGGTCGGCGCCGGCCTCCAGGAGCGCGGACGTGGCCGCCCGGGAGAACCGGGCCCAGTCCTGCACCGATGTCGAGGGCACGGCGAGCAGCTGACGCGCCTGGCGCACGTGGTTCGCGGCGAGGGCCGGCTTGCCCAGCCGCCCCAGCGCCACGGCGGCGACCCAGTGCGCGCGGCCGGTCAGCGGCGGGCTGGCCAGCGCCTCCGCGATCTCCATCATCTCCTCGACCAGCCGCGAGATGTCCCGGAAGTCGCCCGAGTCGCAGCGTATGGAGATCAGCACGCCGCGGGTGCGGACGTGCTCGCCCGCCCCGGCCAGCGCCGTCGTCCCGATCGCGGAGACGGCCGCCTCCGCGAGGTCCAGCGCCTCCACCATGCGCCCGGCGTCGCGGGACGCGGTGGCGCGGTCGACCTGCACGCGCACGACGGCCTCCGGGGCGCCCAGGCGCGCGGCGACGCCCGCCAGCTCGTCGAGCAACGCCTGGCGGGCGTCGGTCTGCCCGAGGCGGACCAGCACGTCCTGGAGGTCGAGGCCGCAGGAGAGGGCGTCGACCAGGTCGTTGCGGTCGAGCGCGTAGCGGTAGGTCTCCTCGAACCGCTGGCGGGCCTCGGCCAGGTCGCCGGACTCGTAGGCGTGCCGGGCGAGCAGGTCGCGCACCAGCCGCCCGTCGGTGCCCGCCTTCGCCCTCGCCTCGGCCGCGGGCGCGGCGGGCGGCTCGACGTCCGGGGTCGCGCCGTCGACCAGCGCGCCCAGCCCGACGCCGAGCACCTGCGCGAGTTGCAGCGCGACCTCCAGCGTGGGCACGCGCGCCCCCGACTCCAGCAGCGAGATGTAGCTGGGGTTGACGACGCCCACGGCCAGGTCGCGCTGCGACAAGCCGTGGTCCAAGCGCAAGCGCCGCAACCGCCGCCCGAACTCAGGCTGCTGAATGTTCGGCACGCCCATCACTCGACCTCATTACTCGGAGGACCAAAGACCCTTACTCTACTAACTGGAGTAAACACCAAGCTCGCTGACTCACTTTTCCCGGATTCGCCGGGGCACCCGACGCCTGCTCACGAAAGGAGCAGCGAGGAGGCCTCTTGATACCGGGATCGACGTGATGTCGCCCGCGTCACCTCGAACCTGAGAACACGCCCGGCGTTCATCAGGCTACGCTGGGTAGCAGGCGGCATGGATGCGAGACCGCCTCCTTCCGGTTCCGCCCTGCTCGTGACAGTATGTGAGAAAATCTCACGCACTGTCGATCCCCTTGCCGGTTCCGGCAGCGAACGAGCGCCGACGCCCGCGGCGGGCGCCCGCCGGTCCCGGACGACGACAGCAAAGAAGACGCCCGTACCATTACTCGGCACGGGCTGGTCAGGAGCAGGCCTGTCGTCGGCTAGTTACTAATTCACACCTTCGTCGGCCTTATGAGTAAATAAGCGACGAACCCTCGGCGGCCCCACGACATTGCGCAAAGGCCGTCCCCGGCGGGTTCCGGCGGCCGGTCGTCGCAGCACGCGGCAGGCGACGTGCCCCGGCACACGCACCGCCGGACTAGCTCGGACGGGCGGCGACCACCCGTCGGATCAGTTGCACCATCTGCGCGCGCTCGTCCTCGTCCAGGGGCGCGAACCAGCGCGCCTCGCGCTCGTTCTGGTGCGGGAAGACGCCCGACACCGCCGAGCGGCCCTCCTCCGTCAGCGCCACGAACACCACGCGCCGGTCCTGCCCGTCCCTGGTCCGCTCCACCAACCCGGCCCGCTCCAGCGTGTTGATCAGGTTCGACATGGCCGACCTGGTCGTGCCGGACAGCTCGGCCAGCCGCGCGGGCTGCGTCGGCCCCAGGATCCACAACTTGAACATCAACCGGAACCCGGGCATGGTCCACCCCTGCTCGCGGTGCACCAGGGCCTCGTAGTCGGTGATCATCATGTACGCCAGGTGCAGCACGTTGTACGACAGGCCGAAGGCCTCCGCGTCACCGCCGAGCTCACCGATCCGGTGCCGGGCGAACCGCTCGTACTCCTGCTCCGTCGCCACGTCCTGCGCGGCGGGGACTCCCTGCTCTGCCACCCGCTGATCCTCCCAGGGTGATCCGGCCGGCAGGGCACGAATGCGGCACACTTACCGCGTGATCGGGACGAGGCGGTTCGCCATCACGGCCGCGGTCGTGGTGGTGCTGGCCACCGCAGCGTCCGTCGCCGCCAGTTTCGACGTCGTCAAGGGCGAGGGTGCGGTCGCCCTCGACGACCTCGCCCAACTGGCCACGGGCCTGTTCGCGACCGCTTGCTGCTGGTGGACCGCGCGCCGGGCGACCGGCCCGGACCGCCGCTGGCGGCTGGCGACGGGCTTCGGCACGGCCGCCTGGTCCACCGGGCAGGCCCTGTGGACGTGGTACCAGCTGGTCGAGCGCCGCGCGGTGCCGTCACCGTCGCTCGCGGACGCCGGCTACCTCGGCATCGTGCCGTTCGCCTTCGTCGCGCTGCTGGTGATCGGCAGCTTCCGCCGCTCCGACTCGCCCGACGCGCTGCTGGACCGCCGGTCCGGCAGCGCCCGCCTGGTGCTGCTGCTGGACGGCCTGATCGTGGTCGGGTCGCTGTTCGTGTTCACCTGGACGACGGCGCTGGGCGGGCTGGTCGCGGCGGGCATCCCGAGCACGGCGGCGTTCCTGGTCGCCATCGCCTACCCGGTCACGGACCTGGTGCTGCTGGTGATCGTGGTGGTGCTGAGCGCGGACCGCAAGGTCGTGCTCCGGCCCCAGCTCCGCCTGCTCGGGCTCGGCCTGGTCGCGCTCGCCGCCTCCGACCTGGCGTTCGCCTACCTCGTCAGCACCCAGGCGCCCGAGGTGCCGCCGCTGGCCAACGCCGGGTTCGTGATCGGTCCCGCGCTGATCGGGTTGGCGGCGCTCGCGCCCGTGCCGTCGCCGCAGTCCGGTCCGAGCCGGTACCGCAAGCGCTGGCAGTGGGCGTACCTGCTGATGCCCTACGTCCCCTTGTTGGTCAGCAGCGTGCTCGTGCTGCGGCGCACGGTGATCGGTGACCTGCAACCGTTGGACGCGGTGGAGATCGGCGCCGGCTTCACCGTGTTCGTGGCGGTGATCCTGCGGCAGCTCGTGACCCTTGTGGACAACACGAAGCTGGTGCTGCTGCTGCGCGACTCGGAGCGCACGCTCACCCACCAGGCGCACCACGACCCGTTGACCGGCCTGGCCAACCGGGCGCTGTTCGAGAGCAGGCTGGACGACGCGATGGTCGAGCACCAGCGCGACGGCACGCCGTTCGGGCTGCTGTTCGTGGACCTGGACGACTTCAAGGCGGTCAACGACGTCTCCGGCCACGCGCACGGTGACGCGCTGCTCGAACGGGTGGCGCAGCGGCTGCGGCAGTGCGTCCGCGACACCGACGTGGTGGCCCGGTTGGGTGGCGACGAGTTCGGCGTCCTGGTCGAGGGCGTGGAGGAGCCGGAGAAGGTGGCCTTCCGCGTGCTCGACGCGCTCGGGGACGAGATCAGCGCGTCGGTGGGCGTGGTCATCTGCGCGAACCCCGACCCCGAGGCCACCGCCGCGTCCGTGCTCAACCGCGCCGACAAGGCGATGTACGAGGCCAAGCGCGACGGCGGGCGGGGTCTGGTCATCCGCACCTGACGGTGTCCACACGTGTCCGTGAGCGACTGTCCACTCAGTCGGGTAGCACACGTTCAGGGGAAACCGGTGAATTCCGGGTCGCAGCGGGTTACTCCCGGTGCGATGTCACGGACATCGCCAGGCTGCCGGTCGACCCGTAGGTGAGAGCAGGTCGTACCGGGTTTCACCGGCACGACGACCACCGTCGTGAGTCCGGAAGCAGAGAACGGGTGGACCCGCCTGCCGCCGACAGCCTGGCCGGCCACCGGCGGCACG
>NZ_JBFAAX010000386.1:0-2945 GCF_040639995.1 Actinosynnema sp. NPDC023658
GGCCCGCCTCGCAGGTGCCGCCGAGCAGGGCGGCGCGTTCGGCCATGCCGAGCAGCCCGTGCCCCCGTGCGGCGGTCGGGCGGGTGGAGCGCTCGCCGTCGTCGGTCACCCACAGGCGCACCGCCCGTTCGTCGACGACCACCCGGACGCCGATCCGGGAGGCGTGCCGGGCGTGCCGGCGGGCGTTGGTGATCGACTCCTGGGCCAGCCGGTAGACCGCGGTGCCGATCGAGGGGGACAGGTCGTCGACGTCGCCGGCGACGTCCACCTCGACCGACGGGCCGAAGACCGCCCGGCTCGCGAGCCCTTCGAGGTCGGTGACCCGCGGGTTCGGGGCCAGGTCACCCGGTTCGCCCGGATCGGCCTGGCGCAGGACGCGGACCATCGTCCGCATCTCCGCCAACGCCCGGGACGCCTCGGACTCGATGACGCGCAGCGCGTCGGTCGCCGCCTCCGGGTGCGAGCCGGACGTGGCCAGCCCGGCCTGGGCCCGGATGGCCATCGCGGAGACGTGGTGCGCGACCGTGTCGTGCAGGTCGCGGGCCAGCCGCTCCCGTTCGAGCAGCTTGACCTGGTCGAGCTCGCGCACCCGGGCCCGGACCCGGAACCGCAGCGCCGCGCCGAGGGTGGCCGCGGTCGAGAGGATGACCACGCCGGCGACCGCGTCGGCCGGGCTCGTGGTGCCGAGCGCCAGGGCGGAGCCCAGCTTGGCCAGCACGACCGCCGACCCGAGCACCGCCTCGCGCCCGGAACCCCAGCGGAACAGCGCGTACGGCAGGAGCAGCAGGTAGACCGTCGTGTGCAGCTCGGGTTCACGGGTGGTCACCACCGCCACCGCCGCGGAGACGCCGAAGGCGATCGCGGTCATGAGCAGCGGACGCGTCCGCCGCCACCGCAGCGTCGGCAGCAGGCCCACCGCGAGCACGATCGGGACGAGCGGCGCCGCCAGATCCGTCCGCGTCAGCCCCTCGACCACCGCGACCACCGCGAGAACCCCGATGAGCGCCCAGTCGAACCAGGGGCGCGAAGGCGGGTGAGGGGGTCGCGGCTCGTCCCACACGGAGCGCAGGAACTCGTGCACCGGGTCATGGTAGGCGAGCGCGCACGGCCGCGGATCGGCCTGAAGTACGAGGCCGGACGGCTGACCGCGGCCCCCGCACCGCCACGACCCGGCGGTCAGAACGCGTAGCGCACGCGCAGGTACGGCGCGTGGCGGCCGATGAGGCCCAGCAGCTCGTCCAGCAGCTCGCGCTTGAGGCCGCGCCGGTAGCGGACGTTGACGCCGCCGCCCTCGCTGCGCTTGACCTCCTGCAGGTCGGGCCGCCACAGGACGTCCTCGGCACGGGGGTGCCAGCGCAGGTTCACCTCGTGCAACGCCTGGTTGTGCGTGAGCATGATGATCTCGGCGGCGAGTTGGTCACGGGTGGCGGTGCAGGCCGCGTCGCCCAGCGCCTCCAGCAGCTCGCGCCAGTCGTCCAGCCAGCCGTCGTGCACGACGACCGGGCTGAGGTTGACGTGCACCTCGTACCCGGCGGCGCGGAAGTCGTCCAGGGCGGCGAGCCGCTCCGCGACCGGGCTGGTGCGGATGTCGAGCAGCTTCGCCGTGCGTTCGGGCATCAGCGAGAACCGCACGCGGGTGCGGCCCCGCGGGTCCCAGCCCAGCAGGTCCCGGTTGACGTGCTTGGTGGCGAAGGACGCCTTGGCGGTGGGCAGGTCGCGGAACAGCTCGACCAGGTCCCGCACGTTGTCGCTGACCAGTGCGTCCACCGAGGAGTCCGAGTTCTCCCCGATGTCGTAGACCCACGACCGGTCGTCGACCTGGCCGGGCTCGGTCATCGGCCCCTGCCGCGCGACGTGCCGGGCCAGGTAGCCGGTGATCTGCTCGATGTTCGCGAACACCGTGATCGGGTTCGAGTAGCCCTTGCGCCGGGGCACGTAGCAGTACGCGCAGGCCATCGCGCACCCGTTGGCCGTGGACGGCGCGATGAAGTGCGCCGACCGGCCGTTGGGGCGGGCGCCGAGCGACTTCTTCACCCCCAGCACCAACGCCTCCTGCTTGATGCGCACCCAACGGCGGGCGTTGGCCTCGTCGCCGTGCAGCTCGGGGATGCGCCAGTGGCTGTCGACCTCGACGCGCTCGGCGTCGGGGAACCGGTCGAGCACCTCGCGCCCGCGCGGCAGCTCCGCGGCGGCGGGCTCCACGTAGATGCGGGTGGGCGAGATCAGCGGCTGGGTGCTCACCCCTCCAGTGTCCGAACGGGACCGACAGAACGGCACGTCGAGCGCTGCCGTGTGGGCCGACTCACGCCCGGTCTGACGACGATCCGGGTGTCAGGGCAGGCTCGTGGCGGGTTCCGGTCGGTGGACGCCGCGCGGGCGGTAGCCCAGTGCCTCGGCGAGACCCAGCAGGTCGGCCAGCAGCCAGACGACTGCCAGCCACATCTCGGTGCCCTGCAGACCCGGGGCGGTGGCGGCCAGGCCGGTGGTCGTGGGGTGCGGGGCCCGGAAGCCGAAGCCCGCGCCGTCCGTCCAGTGGCCCAGGGCGTCGGTGAGCAGCCGGCGGGCGACGTCGAGCACCTCGTCGCCGCGGTGCCCGGTGTGACGGGTCAGCCACAGCGGGTGGGCGACGTCGAGGACGTTGCACGCGTCCTGCTTCTCCGGGGTGAAGAACCGGGCGTCGCGGACGTGCTCCAGGACCGTGTCCACCACCCGTTCCGGGGCGGGCACGGGCACGCCGAACTGGGCGAACGTGCCGCGTGAGGCGCGGTAGAAGCCGTTGACGACCTGGCGCAGGCCGTCGTCGGGCGCTGGTCGGCCCCACGTGCCGGTGCGCGGGTCGGCGTTGGTCAGCAGCCACCCGAACAGCGCTTCGGTCGCGCCCGACGTGCCGGGGTCGCCGCGCCTGCGGTTCCGGTGCAGGGCGGTGCCGAGGGCGTCCACCCAGG
>NZ_JBFAAX010000386.1:2955-4111 GCF_040639995.1 Actinosynnema sp. NPDC023658
CCAGGCGTTCGTGGCCCACGGCTGTCGCCGGAGCCCCGTGACCACCTCTTGGGCGTCCATCCGCGACACCACGCGGACCGGCTCGGGGAAGTCGCTGCCCAGCAGGTCCAGGGCGTACCCGACGCACAGGACGTGGTAGGCGGCGTCGGGGTCGGACAGGCCGTCGGTGACCGGTCCCGCGGTGCCGTCGGGGCGCAGCGCGCCGACCAGCCCGGTTGCGGGGTCCTGCCAGGCGCGCAACCGGTCCACCTGGTCGCGGGCGGGCAGCTGGTCGGGGGCACGGCCGAGCAGCAGGTCCGCGACCTCCACGGCGTCGCACTGGGCGCGGACGGTCGTCGCGGCTCCCGGTCGGTCGGTGAACAGGCGCAGGTCGGGGTCCCAGCACCGCGCCAGCACCTGCTGGGCCTGCGCGCGGGCGTTCTCCGCGAACGACGTGAGGGCGTCCACCAGGCCGTCGGCCCGCGGTGCGGAGGGGGCGAGTTCCGGCACGCGCCACCGCAGCACCCTGGCCGGGTTCCCGCCGACGATCGCACCGGCCGGGACGTCCTTGGTCACCACGGCGCCGGCGGCGATCACCGACCGGTCCCCGACCGACACCCCGTCCAGGACGACGACGTGCGACCCGATCCAGACGTCGTTGCCGACGGTGATGCCGCGCGAGGTGAGGGGCTGCCGGAAGACCTCGGTGTCGGGGTCGGTGGTGGTGTGGTTGAAGGCGAGGATCGAGGTGTGCGCGCCGATCCGCACGCCGTCGCCCAGGCGGATGTCGCCGCGCACCACCGCGTAGGGGTTGACGGTGCAGTCGCGCCCAGCGTGCAGCGATCCGCTGAGGTAGGCGCCGGCGGCGACGTAGCCCCGGTCACCGAGCCGGAACTCCTCGTTCTGCACCGAGGCCAGCTCGGACAGGAAGCAGCGCTCACCGATCCGGTAGCCGCGGTGCTCGACCAGGTCCCGCTGCACGTCGAGCTGACGTCGCCTCGACCCCTCGTCGGCCTCGTCCCAGAAGGACCACGGCGAGTAGTCGAAGTGCGTCCGGTCGAACGGCCGCCCGTCACCGCGGAATCCGGTCACCGTCGAGCACCTCCGCTGGTCCGGAACCGGAACGGTGCCGGGGGGGGGGGGGGGGGCCCGCCCGCGCCCCCCCCCCCCCCCCCCC
>NZ_JBFAAX010000386.1:4121-5546 GCF_040639995.1 Actinosynnema sp. NPDC023658
AGGGCCAGTACTACAACCTGAACGAGCTGCGCCAGCAGGCACCGATATGTTAGCGATAACATTGCTCGTTCGACCGTCACGGCGCCAACGGCGAGGTGACGGCCCAGCTCACGTCGTCGTTGTACGAGGTGGAGTTGTCGAAGGTGTTGGAACCGCCGTTCGAGGCGATGTAGACGGTGTTGGCGTAGTGGCGGATCAGCCGGTCGGGGAAGTTGTTGGCCCGGAACGAGGTGCCCTGCCCGCTGCGGCCGGGTTCCGGGCAGAACGTCGCGTCCTGGGCGAACAGCGAGCTGCCGTCGTTGGCGGCGAGGTGGAGCTGGTAGTTCTGGTGGCGCAGGTACTGGCCGGCCGTGTTCCTGGACTCGAAGGACAGGCAGGAGGAGTTGCCCAGGCCGGCCCGCACGATCCAGGAAGCGTTGCCCTTCTCGGTGCTGGAGCTGGAGCCGGTGACGACCGCGGTGTCGATGGTGGTGCCGGTGTGGTGGACGTAGCGGTCGGTGCAGCACGCCGTGGTGGCGCGCAGCGACACGGTCGAGCCGGGCGTCGGGCCGCCGACCGAGGCGGTGGCGTAGCCGGCCGCGGCGATGTTGGCCTGGACCGCGTTCTCGGTGGTGTCCGACGGGTAGCCGGAGGTCATCACGCCCTCGTAGAAGGTGCCACGCGCGCCCACGCTGTTGTCACCGCCGATGCCGAGGATGATCGCGCCTTCCTTCTTCATCGGGTTGTACCCGGAGACGTTGGGGCGCGGTCCGTTGTAGAAGGTCGACAGGCCGCCGGACTGCGCGTTGCCGCCGCGGATGGACCAGTGGTTCGGCTCGCCCTTGAGGACGGCGGTCAGGAACCGGTGGCTGATCGTCGGGTCGTTGGAGTTGAGGCCGCGGTTCACGCCGGAGAACAGGCCGTTCTCCAGGTCCGCCATGATCCACGGTCCGTTGCCCGAGCCCCGGCCCCAGACGGTGTTGTTGCCGAAGTAGAGGGCTTCCATGGTGCCGTTGCCGTTGTCGCGGCTGTTGCGCTCGGCGTTGCCGTAGTCGAAGCAGCAGCCGCCGTTGTAGTGGGTGCCGTCGAAGATGGCGTACATGCCCTCGGGCTGGTCGCCGGTGGCGATGCCGTTGGTGTTGTTGTTGCGGTAGCCGGTGCCCGGCGCGACATAGACGCCGTAGGCCTTCTGACCACCGACGGTGACCGGCGCGGCGGTCGCGACGGCGAGGTTGTCGTACCCGCCCGCAGCGGGGCCGTTGAAACCGCCGGGAGGCGCCTGGGTGAGCCGGTTGTTGCGGCCGGTCTGGTCGTAGATGACCGTGATGAGGCAGGTGGAGCCCGCGCAGAACGAGTCCTGCGCGGCGGCGTTGGCGACCCCGCCCGCGGTCAGCGGCGCGATGTCGCGCGTCGCGTTGTCCGACGAGCGCCTGACCTGGTACAGCG
>NZ_JBFAAX010000387.1:0-5506 GCF_040639995.1 Actinosynnema sp. NPDC023658
AGCCGACCGCCGCGCTGTCCGCGGTCGAGGCCGAGCGGCTGTTCCGGGTGGCGCGCGGGCTCGCGGAGCGCGGCGCGGCGCTGCTGTTCATCTCGCACCGGCTGGAGGAGATGTACGAGCTGTGCGACCGGGTCACCGTGTTGCGCGACGGGGCGCTGGTCTCGACCGACCCGATGGCCGGGGTCGGGCACGACGAGCTGGTCCGGCGCATGGTCGGCCGGTCGGTCGAGCAGCTGTTCCCCGAGCGGCGCACGCGGGTCGGTGAGCCGCGCCTGGTGGTCGACGGCCTGACCCGCGCCGGGGTGTTCCACGACATCTCGTTCGAGGTGCGGCGCGGCGAGGTCGTCGGCCTCGCCGGGCTGGTCGGCTCCGGCCGCACGGAGGTGGCCAGGGCGGTGTTCGGCGTCGACGGGCGGGACGCGGGCACGGTGTCGGTCGACGGCGTGGAGCTGCCCGCCGGCGACCCGCGCGCGGCCATCGACCGCGGCGTGGCGCTGGTGCCGGAGGACCGCCGCGAGCAGGGCCTGGTGCCGGAGCTGTCGATCGAGCGCAACGCGAGCCTGGCCCTGCTGCGCGAGGTCTCACCCGGCTGGATCACCCGACGCGGCCGGGAACGGGCGCTGGCGCGGGAGTGGGGCGGCCGGCTGTCGTTGAAGGCGGGCCGCCCCACCGACCCGGCGGCCACCCTGTCCGGCGGCAACCAGCAGAAGCTCGTGCTGGGCAAGTGGCTGGCCACCGGACCGTCCGTGCTGATCGTGGACGAGCCGACCAGGGGCATCGACATCGGCACGAAGGTCGAGGTGCACGCCCTGCTGGCCGAGCTCGCGGCGGGCGGCATGGCCGTGCTGCTGATCTCGTCCGAGCTGCCCGAGGTGCTCGGCATGGCGGACCGGGTGCTGGTGGTGCACGAGGGCCGGATCACCGCCGAGCTGTCCGGCACCAGCGCCACCGAGGAGGCCGTGATGCGCGCGGCGACCGGGAACGGGAGCGCGGCATGAGGCTGCGCGCGCTGCTGTCCGGGCGTGAGCTGGGCATCGTGGTGGCGCTCGTCGTCGTGGTCGCGGTGACCGCGGCGGTGCGGCCCGCGTTCCTCAACGCGCAGGGGCTGCACGACCTGTTCCTCAACGCCTCCGTCATCTCCCTGCTCGCGATCGGGCAGGCGCTGCTGGTGATCACCCGCAACATCGACCTGTCGGTCGGCTCGGTGATGGGCCTGACCGCGTTCCTGTCCGGGCAGCTCTTCCTGGCCGACCGGGCGATGCCCGTCGTCCTCGTGCTGGTGGCCGGGATCGCGCTGGGCGCGGTGTGCGGCGCGGTCAACGGCGCGCTGGTCGCGGTGGCCGAGGTGCCCGCGCTGGTGGTCACGCTGGGCACGCTGTACGTGTTCCGCGGCCTGGACTACGGCTGGGCCAGTGCCACGGGGGTGCGGCAGGTCAACGCCGACCGCATGTCGCCGGACTTCCTGGCGTTCGGCAGCGGGGCCGTGCTCGGCGTCCCCCACCTCACCCTGATCGCGTTGGTGGCGCTGGTGGTGACCGGGTACGCGCTGCACAACCTCCGGTCCGGCCGCGAGCTGTACGCGATCGGGTCGAACCCGGAGGCGGCGCGGTTGGCGGGCATCCCGGCGGGCAGGCGGGTGTTCACCGCGTTCGTCGTGTCCGGCGCGCTGGTCGGCCTCGCGGGTGTGCTGCACGCCGCGTACTTCGGCACCATCAACGCCTCCGTGGGCAGCGGTCGTGAGCTGGCGGTGGTGGCCGCCGTCGTCGTGGGCGGCGTGGCGATCTTCGGCGGGAGCGGGTCGGTGCTGGGCGCGGTGCTCGGCGCGCTGCTGCTCACCACGATCACCGGTGCGTTACCGGTCCTCGGCGTGCCCGCGTTCTGGCAGCGCGCGGTGGACGGGGCGGCGCTGCTGCTGGCCATCTCGCTGGACCGGGCCGTGATGCTGCGGCTGGCCGCGCGGCTGCGCCGGGAGAGGAGCCTGAGCCGTGCGTGAGCCGGCGTGGCGCGAGCGCGTGCTGCGCTGGGAGACCGTCCTGCTGCTGCTGTGCGTCGCCGTGTTCGCGTTCGGCTCGGTCGGCACGCCCGGTTTCGCCGAGGCGGACAACGTCGGTTTCCTGGTGCAGGACTTCACCGAGGTCGCGCTGCTGGCGATGGCGTTGCTGCCGATCGTGCTCACCGGCGAGATCGACCTGTCGGTGGCGTCGGTCCTGGGCTTCTGCTCGGCGTCGACCGGCGTGCTGTGGGACGCGGGCGTGCCGTTCGAGACGATCGTGCCGCTGGTGCTGGTGGCGGGCGCGGTGCTGGGCGCGGTGAACGCGGGCCTGGTCGTGTGGTTCGGGCTGCCCGCGCTGGCGGTCACGATCGGCACGCTCGGGCTGTACCGGGGCCTGGCCTACGGCGTGCTGGGCGACGGCGCGGTGACCGGCTTCCCGGAGAACTACCGGCCGTTCGCCACCGACGCCATCCCCGGCACGTTCCTGCCGTACACGCTGATCCCCGTGCTGGTGGTCGGGCTGCTGGCGGCCCTGGTCGTGCACCGCACGCCGGTGGGACGTGCGTTGTACGCCATCGGCCTGGGCGAGCAGACCGCGCGGTTCTCCGGCATCCGGGTGGACCGCATCAAGGCCACCCTGTACGTCGTGTCCGGCGTGCTGTGCGCGATGGCGTCGTTGATCTACACCCTGCGGTACAACAGCGCCCGCGCGGACAACGCCAACGGCATGGAGCTGGTCGCGGTGACGGCGGTGCTGCTGGGCGGCGTGTCGATCTTCGGCGGACGCGGTGGCGTGCTGGGCGTGGCGAGCGCGCTGCTGCTGATGGCCGGGCTGCGCAACGTGCTGTTCCTCAACGACGTGACCAACGAGGTCCAGAACGTCATCAACGGCCTGCTGCTGATCGTCTCGGTGCTCGTGCCGGTGGCCGCGAACCGGCTGCGCGCACGACGGCCCGTCCCACACCTGGAGGAACAACGATGAAGTCGCACGCAGTGCCGAAGCTGGCCGGTGTCGCGCTCGCGATCGTGCTCGTCGCGGCGTGCGGCGGCACGACCAAGGACTCCACGGCGGGGTCGGACGCGGGCGGCTCCACCGGGACCGGCCGCACCGCCGACCCGGACGCGCCGGTCGAGGCGGGCCTGAAGATCGCCTTCCTGCCGAAGGAGGTCGACAACCCCTACGAGATCATCGTGGACAAGGGCGGCATCGAGGCGGTCACCGAGCTGAAGGGCGAGGGCAAGGAGGTCGGCCCGTCGGACGCGTCGGCGTCCTCCCAGGTGTCCTACATCAACACGCTCGTGCAGCAGCGGCAGGACGCGATCGTGATCGCCGCCAACGACCCCAACGCGGTCGCGCCCGCGTTGAAGGACGCCATGGCCAAGGGCATCGCGGTGGTCACCTACGACTCGGACGCGGCGGTCGGGGCCAGGCAGGTGTTCGTCAACCAGGCGAACTCCGAGGACATCGGGCGCTCCCAGGTCGCGCTCATCTCCGAGCAGGTCGGTGGGCGGGGCAGGATCGCGATCCTGTCGGCCACGCCGAACGCCACCAACCAGAACACCTGGATCGAGTTCATGAAGGACGAGCTGGCCAAGCCCGAGCACGCGGGCCTGGAGCTGGTCAAGGAGGCGTACGGGGACGACGACGACCAGAAGTCGTTCCAGGAGACCCAGGCGCTGCTCCAGTCCATCCCGGACCTCAAGGGGATCGTGTCCCCGACCACCGTGGGCATCTCCGCCGCCGCCCGGTACATCTCGTCCTCGCCGTACAAGGGCAAGGTGGCGTTGACCGGTCTGGGCACGCCCAACCAGATGCGGCAGTTCGTCAAGGACGGCACGGTGCGGCGGTTCGCCCTGTGGGACCCCAGCCAACTGGGCTACCTCGCCGGGTACGCCGCCGCCGCGCTCGCGTCCGGCCGGATCACCGGCGCCGAGGGGGAGAAGCTCCAGGCGGGCCGGCTCGGTGAGCGGACGATCGGCAGGAACGGCGAGATCATCCTCGGCCCGCCGACCACGTTCGACGCCGGCAACATCGACCGGTTCGACTTCTGACCCCGGAGCGGGTGACCCCCATGACCAGCACCAGGCGCCGGCCGACGGTCGGGCTCGTCGCGGGCGGACTGGGCGCCTACTGGCCGCAGTTCCCCGACCTGCTGCCGGCGTTGCGCGAGTCGGCCGCGTACGTCGGTGAGCGGATCGGCGGGTTCGACGCCGACGTCGTGGACGTCGGGTTCGTCTCCGACGCCCAGGAGGGCGCGGCGGCGGCCGAGGAGCTGCGGGTGGCGGGCTGCGACCTGATCGTCGGCTTCCTCACCACGTACCTGACGGCCACGATGCTGATGCCGGTGGCGCAGCGCAGCGGGGCGCCGGTGCTGCTGGTCAACCTCCAGCCCACCGAGTCGATGGACCACGCCACCGTGGACACCGGCCAGTGGCTCGCGTACTGCGGGGCGTGCTCGTTGCCGGAGATGGCCACCGCGTTCCGGCGTGCCGGGGTGGAGTTCCGCAGCGTGTCCGGCCACCTCCGCGACGAGCGGGCGTGGGAGCGGATCGGCCGGTGGATCGCGGCGGCGGGCGTGCGCAAGGTGCTGCGGCACGGCAGGCACGGGCTGATGGGCCACCTGTACCCCGGCATGTACGACGTCTCCACCGACCTGGCGCTGGTCAACGCGCACTTCGGCGGGCACGTGGAGGTGCTGGAGTACGACGACCTGCGCGTGCGGGTGCGGGACGTGACCGACGGGGAGGTGGCGGACAGGGTGGCCGAGGCGCGGGCGACGTTCGACTGCGACGCCTCGGTGGACCCGGACGACCTGGCGTGGGCCGCGAGGGTGTCCGTGGGCCTGGACCGGCTGGTCACCGACTTCGAGCTGGACAGCCTCGCCTACTACCACCGGGGGCTGGAGGGCGAGGTGCACGAGCGGTTGGGCGCCGGGATGATCCTGGGCGCCAGCCTGCTCACCGCGCGCGGCGTGCCGGCGGCCGGTGAGTACGAGTTGCGCACCAGCCTCGCCATGCTGGTCCTCGACGTGCTGGGCGCGGACGGGTCGTTCACCGAGCTGCAGGCGCTGGACTTCACCCGCGGGCACGTCGAGATGGGGCACGACGGACCGGCGCACCTGGCCATGGGCGGCGGGCGGCCGTCGCTGCGCGGGCTCGGCGTCTACCACGGCAAGCGCGGCTGGGGCGTCTCGGTGGAGGTCACCGTCGCGCGCGGGCCGGTGACCCTGTTCGGCATCGGCCAGGACCGCGAGGGTCGGTACACGTTCGTGGTGGCCGAGGGGGAGGTGGCGGACGGGCCGCTGATGCGGATCGGCAACACGACCAGCCGGGTGGACTTCGGCCGTGACCCGGGGGAGTGGACCGACGCGTGGTCGGCCAGTGGCGTCGCGCACCACTGGGCGCTCGGCGCCGGTCACCGCGCCGCCGACCTGCGGGCGGTCGCGGACCTGCTCGGTGTCGCGCTCGTGCAGGTCTGACGCCGACGCGGCGTTCCGCCGGGTAGGGAGCGCG
>NZ_JBFAAX010000388.1:0-5469 GCF_040639995.1 Actinosynnema sp. NPDC023658
GTTGCCGCCCGCGGTGACCCACGCGCTGCTGACCGGCGTGCCGGCCGCGTTCCACGCCCGCGTGGACGACGTGCTGCTGACCGCGCTCGCCCTGGCGTTCGCGGGCGAGCGGGACGAGCTGCTGCTGGACCTGGAGGGCCACGGCCGCCAGGAGGACGCGTTCGACGGCGTCGACCTGACCCGCACGATCGGCTGGTTCACCACCCTGCACCCGGCCCGGCTGGACCTCGCGGGTGTGGACGCCGACGAGGCGTTGGCGGGCGGACCGGCCGCGGGTGCGGCGCTCAAGCTGGTCAAGGAGCAGCTGCGGGCGTTGCCCGGCAGCGGTTCCGGCTTCGGCGTGCTGCGCCACGTCCGCGCGGAACCGGCGCTCGTCGCGCTGCCCGCGCCGCAGGTCGGCTTCAACTACCTGGGCCGGGTCGCCGCCGGTGACGCCGACTGGTCGATCACCGGTCAGGGCGTCGCCCCGGCCGCCGACGCCGAGCTGCCCGTCGCGCACGCCGTGGAGATCACCGCGCTGGTCCGCGACGGCGAGGACGGCCCCGAGCTGACCGACACCTGGGAGTGGGCGGGAGGACTGCTGCCCGCCGACCGCGTGCTGCCGCTGGCGGAACGGTGGACGACCGCGCTGCACGCGTTGGTCGAGCACGCCTCCCGGCCCGGCAGCGGCGGCCTCACCCCGTCCGACCTGCCGCTGGTGCGCTTGGACGGCGGTCACGTCGCCGCGCTGGAACGCGCCGTGCCGGGGCTGGCGGACGTGCTGCCGCTGTCGCCGTTGCAGGAGGGCCTGCTGTTCCACGCGCTGTTCGACGGCGCACCCGGCAGCGACGCGTACACCGTGCAGTTCTCCTTCGTCCTGTCCGGCCACCTCGACCCCGACCGGCTGCGCGCCGCCGCCCAAGCGCTGCTGGACCGCCACCCCAACCTGCGGGCGGGCATCGCCCACGACGGGCTGCCCGCGCCCGTGTCCGTCGTGCCGGCGCACGTGGAGGTGCCGTGGCGCGAGATCGACGGGTCGGGCGACGTGGACGCGGTGCTCGCCGCCGACCGCGCGGCCGGGTTCGACCTCACCGCGCCGCCGCTGCTGCGCTTCACCGCGCTGCGGCTGGGCGCCCGCCGGCACCGGCTCGTGCTGACCAACCACCACATCCTGCTCGACGGCTGGTCCGCGCCGCTGCTGATGCGCGAGCTGTTCGCGTTGGCGGGCGACGGGGCCGTGCCGCCGGTCAGCCCCTACCGGGACTACCTGAAGTGGCTCGTGGAGGCCGACCGCGACGCCGCGCACGCCGCGTGGCGCACGGCGTTGGACGGCGTCACCGAGCCGACGCTGCTCGCCGGTGGCGGCCGTCGCCCGGCCCTGCCCGAGACGTTGGAGCTGGAGCTGTCCGCGGAGGCCACGGCGGCGCTCACCGCCCGTGCCCGCGGCGCGGGCGTCACGGTCAACACGGTCGTGCAGGGCGTCTGGGGCCTGCTGCTGGCCGGGATCACCGGCCGCACCGACGTGCTGTTCGGCGCGACGACGTCCGGCCGCCCGCCGGAGGTCGCCGGCGTCGAGTCGATGATCGGCCTGTTCATCAACACGCTGCCGGTGCGGGTCCGGCTCGACCCCGCCGAGACCGTCGTCGACCTGCTGGCCCGGCTCCAGACGCGGGCCTCGGACCTGATGGCGCACCAGCACGTCGGCCTCACCGACCTGCAGGAGCTGGTGGGCCTGGGCGAGCTGTTCGACACCCTGACCGTGTTCGAGAACTACCCGCTGGACACCGACGCGGTGGCCCTGCCGGGTGACCTGCGCGCCACGGCCGTGCAGGCCCGTGACGCCACGCACTACCCGCTGTCGCTGGTCGTCGTGCCAGGGGAGCGGCTGAAGCTGGACCTCAACCACCGCCCCGACCTGCTGGGCCCCGACGCCGCCGGCGTCCTCGCCCGCCGGCTGACCGCGTTGCTCGACCTCGTCGTCGCGGAGCCCGACCGCCTGGTCGCCACCATCGAGGTCCTCACCGACGACGACCGGGGCCTGCTCGCGTCGCGTCGCGGCCACGTGCGGCCGGAGCCCGAGGGGAGCGTGCAGCGCGCGTTCACCGACGTCGTCGCCGCCCACCCGGACCGGACCGCGCTCATCGCCGGCGGCACGCGGATCACCTACCGCGAGCTGGACGAGCGGGCCAACCGCCTCGCGCACCGGCTCGTCGCGGCGGGCGTGCGGCCGGAGGACCGCGTGGCCGTGCTCCAGGAGCGCTCGGTCGAGCTGGTCGTGTCCACCCTGGCGATCCTCAAGGCGGGCGGCGCGTACGTGCCGCTGGACGGGCGCAGCCCGGCGGCCCGCCTGGAGGCCGTGCTCGCGCAGACCCGGGCCTCGGCCCTGCTGGTCGACGCGGGCGACCGCGGCCTGGCGCACGACGCGGTGGTCGTGGACGTGCACGAGGACCTGTCCGGGCTGCCCGGCACCGACCCCGGTGTCGAGTCGCACCCCCGCGCCCTCGCCTACGTGATGTACACGTCCGGGTCGACCGGCACGCCCAAGGGCGTCGCCGTGACGCACCACGACGTGCGGAGCCTCGCCGCCGACCGCGCCTTCGAGGGGCCCAACCACGACCGGGTGCTGCTGCACTCGCCGCACGCGTTCGACGCGTCCACCTACGAGCTGTGGGTGCCGCTGCTGTCCGGCCGCGAGCTGGTCGTCGCACCGGCCGGGGAGCTGGACGTGCGCGAGCTGGCCACGGTGATCGCCCACGAGGGCGTGACGGGGCTGTGGCTGACCGCCGGGCTGTTCCGGCTGCTGGCCGAGGAGCACCCGGAGTGCTTCGCGGGCGTGTCGGAGGTGTGGTCCGGCGGCGACGTCGTGCCGCCCGCCACCGTTCGCCGCGTGCAGGAGGCCGCACCGGGCATCGTCTTCGGCGACGGCTACGGCCCGACCGAGACCACGACGTTCGCCACGCACCACCTCGTGCGTCCCGGTGACGCGATCCCGGCGACCGTGCCGATCGGCCGCCCGCTGGACAACATGGACGTCCACGTGCTGGACGCGCACCTGCGGCAGGTCCCGCCCGGTGCGCCCGGCGAGCTGTACATCGCGGGCGCCGGCCTGGCGCGCGGCTACCTGGAGCGGCCCGACCTGACCGCGGAGCGGTTCGTGGCCGACCCGTTCGGCACGCCCGGCGAGCGGATGTACCGCACGGGCGACCTGGTGCGCTGGAACGACGCGGGTGACCTGGAGTTCCTGGGCCGCGCCGACGAGCAGGTCAAGATCCGCGGCTTCCGGATCGAGCTGGGCGAGATCGAGGCCGTGCTCGCCGGCGTCCCGGGCCTGGCGCAGGTCGCGGTGGTCGTCCGCGAGGACCGGCCCGGCGACAAGCGGATCGTCGCGTACCTCGTGCCCGAGGCCGCCCCCGACGGCTCCACGCCCGCGTTGGACACCGCCGCCCTGCGTGCGCGAGCCGCCGCCGAGCTGCCCGAGTACATGGTGCCGTCGGCGTTCGTGGCCCTGGAGACCTTGCCGCTGACCGCCAACGCCAAGCTCGACCGCCGCGCCCTGCCCGCGCCCGACCTCGGCGCGGGGACGACCGGACGCGCGCCGCGCACCCCGGAGGAGGAGATCCTCTGCGGCCTGTTCGCCGAGGTGCTCGGCGTGCCGGAGGTGACGCTGGACGACGGGTTCTTCGCGCTGGGCGGGCACTCGCTGCTGGCCACCCGCCTGGTCAGCCGCATCCGGTCGGCGTTCGGCGTGGAGATCGCGGTCCGCACGCTGTTCGAGTCGCCCACGCCCGCCGGGCTGGTGCGTGCGCTGGCCAACGCCCGCGTGGCCCGCCAGGCGCTGCGGCCGTTCGAGCGGCCCGAGCACATCCCGATGTCCTACGGGCAGCGCCGGCTGTGGTTCCTCAACCGCCTGGAGGGCGCGGACTCGCCGTACAAGATCCCCGTCGCGCTCCGGCTGCGCGGCTCGCTCGACGTGGACGCGCTGGCCGCCGCCCTGCACGACGTCGTGGAACGGCACGAGAGCCTGCGCACGGTCTTCCCCGAGCACGACGGCCACCCGCACCAGGTGGTCCTCGACGCCGTCACGGCCACGCCCGCCCTCGTCCGCGTCGACGTGACCGAGGACGAGGTGCTGCCCTACGCCCGCGCCGCCGTGGCCGAGGGCTTCGACCTGGACGCCGACCCGCCGCTGCGCGCACACCTGCTGCGCCTGGCCCCCGACGAGCACCTGCTCCTGCTGGTGCTGCACCACATCGCGGGCGACGGCTGGTCGATGGCCCCGCTGGCCCGGGACTTCTCCCAGGCCTACACCGCCCGGCTGACCGGCGCGGCGCCGGACTGCACGCCGCTGCCCGTCCAGTACGCCGACTACAGCCTGTGGCAGCACGAGGTCATGGGCCGCGAGGACGACCCGGAGAGCGCGATCGCCCAGCAGGTCCGGTTCTGGCAGGCGGCCCTGGACGGGCTGCCCGAGGTGCTGGAGCTGCCCGGCGACCGCCCGCGCCCGCCGGTCGCGAGCCTGCGCGGTGGCACGTTGTTCTTCGACATCCCCACCGAGCTGCACCACGGCCTGTCCGACCTGGCCCGCCGGCACCGCGCCAGCCTGTTCATGGTGCTGCAGGCCGGCTTGTCGGCCTTGCTCACCCGGCTGGGCGCGGGCACCGACATCCCGGTCGGCTCACCGATCGCGGGTCGCACCGACGACGCGTTGGACGACCTGGTCGGGTTCTTCGTCAACACGCTGGTGCTGCGCGCCGACACGTCGGGCAACCCGGCGTTCGAGGAGCTGCTGGCCCGCGTCCGCGACGCCGACCTCGCCGCCTACGCCCACCAGGAGCTGCCGTTCGAACGGCTCGTGGAGGTGCTCAACCCGACCCGGTCGATGGCGCACAACCCGCTGTTCCAGGTGCTGCTGGTGCTGCAGAACAACAGCGACGCCGACCTCGCGCTGCCCGGCCTGGAGGTCGGGGTGGAGCAGGTCGGGGCGCACGCCGCCCAGTTCGACCTGTCGCTGGACCTGACCGAGCGCACCGCCGGCGGCATCACCGGCCGGCTCGACTACGCGCTGGACCTGTTCGACGACTCCACGGCCCGCGCGCTGGCCGAGCGGTTCACCCGCTTCCTGACCGCCGTCGTGGCCGACCCGACCGTGCCGCTGGGCGACGTGGACCTGTTCGACGCCGACGAGCGCCACCGCGTGCTCGTGGAGTGGAACGCCACGTGGCGCGAGGACGACGTGGTGGGCGTCGTGGAGCAGGTCCGGATGCACGCCGCGCTGCGGCCCGGGGGCGACGCGCTGGTGGACGACACCGGCGTCACGACCTACCGCGAACTGGTGGTCCGGGCGAACGCCCTGTCCCGGGCGTTGATCGAGCGCGGCGCGGAGGCGGGAGCGCTGGCCGCCGTGCTGGCCGACCGCGGCTCCCGCGTCCCGACGGCGGTGCTCGGCGTGCTGGGCGCGGGCGCGGCGTGGGTGCCGCTCGACCCGCGCGC
>NZ_JBFAAX010000389.1:0-5468 GCF_040639995.1 Actinosynnema sp. NPDC023658
GTCGAGCTGCCCACTGGGGAGGCCGCCGGCGCGCGCTGGGGCCTCGGCTGGATCACCTACGACTGGCCCGGCGGTCGGGTCGTCGGCCACGACGGCGCGACGATCGGGCAGAAGGCGTTCCTGCGGGTCGTGCCGGCGGCGGGGGTGGCGGTCGCGCTGCTCACCAACGGCGGCGTGCCGTCCGAGGTCTACCACCGGTTGTTCACCGAGCTGCTGACCGAGCACGCCGGTGTCGCGGTGCCGGTCTTCGAACCGCCGACCGAGCCGCCTGCGGTGGACGTCGGCCAGTACGTCGGCTCGTACCTGCGCGAGGGGTACGACGTCGAGGTGACCGAGCGGGACGGCGTGCTGCACCTGCGCGGCGAGAGCACCGGCGAGCTGGCCGCGATCAACGCGATGACCCACGTGGACCTCGTGCCGGTGCAGGGCGGGCTGTTCGCCGCGCGGCGCAACGAGCACGAGCCGTGGGCCCCGGTCGCCTTCTACACGCTCCCGGACGGCTCGCCCTACCTCCACTTCGGGATGCGCGCGGCACCCAAGAGCACGAACGGGCACCCGATCCGCCTCCACCCCTGAGGATCCGCGACCGTCGGGGAACGGCCGCCCGTCTGGCACACCCCGCCGTCGACCGGGATCACCCGCGGCTCCCGTCGCGACGCGCCCGGCGTCGGGCGTTCGGCGTCAGTCGTTCAGCGTCAGTCCTTCAGCGTGATGCCGAGCGCCTGGGCGAAGGCGGGGGCGAGGTCGAGCGCCTGGGTGAAGGTGATCGTCGCACCGCGCAAGGAGTCGTAGCCGCTGCGGATGCCGAGCGCGGCGGCCCCGCGGAGGTCCACCTTGTCCAGCCGCGCCCGGTCGAACCGGGCGTCCTCGAGCGTGGAGCCGGGGAAGGAGACGGCGGTCAGCTCGGCCTCGGTGAAGTCCACGTCGCGCAGGATGCTGTTCACGAACGCCACCTGGCGCAGCTTCGCGCCGCGCAGGTTGACCGAGACCAGCTTGCAGCCGAAGAAGGTCACCCGGCTCAGCTCGCTGTCGTACACCGCCACGCCGGCGAACGCGCTGTTGACGACCTCCGCGTCCAGCCAGGAGGTCTCGGCGAAGTCGGTGCCCATGACCTGCACGCCGTGCAGCCACACGTCGTTGAAGCGGGACCGGCGCAGGGACCCGTCGGTCAGCCGCACGCCGGAGAGGGCCGACTCGCTGAACCGCGCGTTGTCCGCCGTGGACCCCGGGAACTCCCGGTCGGTGAAGCGGACGACGTTGTAGTCACCGCCCGGCTCCAAGTGCTCCCCGTCGTGGTCCTCCAGGTAAGCGGCGAACGGCAGGTCCGCGAGCGCCCGGGGTTCCCGCATGTGCACCTCGTGGTTCGTCGGCCGTGTGGGGAAGGGCTTGGCTGAGCGGCCATCGTAGTCCGCTGTCGAAGCGGTATCGCGGTGGTCGCCCAACCCCGGTGGAAGTGTGTCGAAAAGCAACGGCCGGCGGAGATAGGGGAAGGGGGGACGGAGAAGGGAAGCACGCGATGTCTCGATTACGAAGATCCGTGGGCGCACTGCTGCTGACCGCGGCGGTCTGCGCCGCCACCTCGGCCGGCCCGGCGTTCGCCGAACCCACCACTTCAGCCGGCCTCGCCACCGCCACCGCCGCCGACCCCGCCACCGAACCTGCTGTCACCGACCCCACCGCCGCCGAACCCACCACCGAACCCGTTGTCACCGAACCGATCACCGCGCAACCCACCACCGCACCCGTCGTCACGGAACCGGCCGCTGCCGAGCCCGGCACCACGGAACCACCGACCACCCCGGCCACTGGTCCGGTCGCTGCGGAGCCGGCACCGGCACCCGGAACGGTCGACCTGGCGATCACCGTCGCCTTCGACCGCCCCGAGTTCTTCGTCGACGAGAACGTCACCGCG
The DNA here is from genome assembly GCF_040639995.1 of Actinosynnema sp. NPDC023658. NCBI lineage: Bacteria > Bacillati > Actinomycetota > Actinomycetes > Pseudonocardiales > Pseudonocardiaceae > Actinosynnema > Actinosynnema sp. NPDC023658. The sequence goes on from NZ_JBFAAX010000389.1 coordinate 1,913, forward strand.
CGCGCTCGCGTGATGAACCGCGGGACGGCCACCGCCAGAGGGGTGCAACTGGTCTCGTCGGCGCCGAACCTGGAGAACACGGACGACTGGGAGGGCTTCCCCACGACCCGGGAGGTGGACGTCGAACCGGGGCACGCCCTGGAAGGCACCCTCAGCTCACCGGTCAAGGCGACGGACAACCCGTTCACCCTCACCCTCGTCGTCACGGTCCGGTCCAGCGGGCCGGACGCGGACGAGGCCGACAACACGGTCACGGTCACCGCGATGGTCAAGGTCCAACTCGGTGGTTACACGGGGATCGTCTACGGCGACCGGAACGGCAACACGGTGGTGGACGCCGGCGAGTCCCTGGCCGGATTCGAGGTCGCCGCCACCGTTGAGGGTCGGCCCGGTGGCTCGTACTCGACGACGACCGACTCGACCGGTCGCTTCACGTTCCGCGACCTGCCCCGCGGTGACTACCGGACGTGGTTCGCCAGGGGCGAGTGGTACTTCCGACCGCCGTTGGTCCACGTGGACGGTGTCGACGACCCGGACGTGGTGATCAGGGGCGCGCTGCCGGTGCCCGACGTGCTCACCGCCGAGGCCCGGTTCGACCGCGCGACCTACCGGGCGGGTGACGTCGCCCGCCTGTCGCTGATCCTGACCAACGGCGGGTCGATCCCGGTCCCGGAGGTCACGGCGGTGTGCCAGGCGTCCACCGCGACCCCGCTCGACCTCGGGGACCTGGCGGCCGCGGGCGTCACCGTGGCCGCGCACTCGACCTCGACCACCAGCGTGGCAATCCCGATCGACGCCTCGGTCGTGGACGGAGGCGCACTGGTGGTCCGGTGCACGTTCGGCGCACCTCCCGAGGTCAACGGCAGCGTCTCCGCGTACGCGATCGCGCGGGTGCCCGGCGCTCGGGCGGCCGTGGTCGTCGGCCGGGTGGTGTCCTCGGTCCGCCCGCCGAACATGACTCCCCGGCCCGGCGGCGCACCGGTCCCGAACGTGAAGATCTACCTGAAGGACCAGGTCACCGGCGCGGTCGTGGTGCGTGCGACCAGCGACGCGGGTGGCGACTTCGAGTTCCTCGACGTACCGGCCGGTGTGTACGACGTCGGCCTGGTCGGGCGGTACATCCTGGTCGACCCGTTCACGATGCACATACGGGCGAGCGAGAGCGGGACGAGCCACGTCGTGATGGTGTGGGCCGGAGGGCCGGACCAGCCGGATCCCGGCCCCGCGCCGCAGCCCGGCGACCCGACGCCCGAGCCCGGTGCCCCGGTTCCACCGGCGACCGGACCGGGGCAGCAGTCGCCGCCGCTCGCCTCGACGGGCGTGAACGTCACCTGGCTCGCGCTGGGCGGCCTGCTCACGGTGCTCGCGGGCATCGGAATGGTGGTGCGGCCGGTCAGGCGACGAGTCTGACCGCGTGACGCGCGGGGTGGGCGCCGCACTGCCCACGCTGCGTGTCGAAGTAATTCGGAGAAAAGCATTGCATTCCCGGTCGGGGTCCGTGCATGATTGCGGCACACGACAGCGAAAGGGCGGAAGTCATGACGGACATGCGGAAGCGAGGGTTGTCGCGCTCGTCTCGGAGCGCCGCGCTCCTTGCCGCGCGCCCGTCGGCCGGGCTGGGGCAGCACCTTCTGCCCGAGCTGCTGCTCCTGCTGCTGACCAGCGCGGACTCCCCGCCATGACGTGACGACCGTCATGCACGTGGGAGCCGCCCATCGGGGAACCGATCCGGGCGGCTCTTCTGTTTCGCGCACCCTTTGTTCGGCATTTCTCATTTATTGTTTTTCGTGACCGGTGCGAGCGGTCACGCGGTTCTAGCCCAAGTGGTAGAGGCGTCTGGTTGAGGGCCAGTCCAGTCGGGGTTCGAATCCCCGGAACCGCACGAGCCCCTGTAGCCCAACGGTAGAGGCAACGCGCTCAGAACGCGTCCGGTCCAGGTTCGAATCCTGGCAGGGGCACTGGAAAAACCACCACCATCACCACGCGGTCATGTGGTGGCCGGCACGGGACAGTCCGACGCCGGACGCGCCCGCGCGCCACGGTGACCGGGCGACGGGTTCGGGATTCACCTGACAGTGTGAACTCACTCTCCGGAAGATGGACCCCACGAGGCCGGTGGCGGTGTCGTCGGCCGATCACCGCGCGGACCTCGGGCATCCTCGGGGCCGGAAGGCGGACGGGGGTGCCGAATCACCGGAGGGATCGGGACATGGGCGGGGACGAGCGGCTGCGGCAGGTCTGGGACCGGTACGCGCCGCGTTACGACCGGGACATCGGGGTGTTCGAGCGGCTCCAGCTGGGCGGTGGTCGGGCGTGGGTGTGCGCGCAGGCCGCGGGGGAGGTGCTGGAGGTCGCCGTCGGGACCGGTTTGAACCTCGCCCACTACCCGGCCGGGGTGGAGGTGACCGGAGTCGACTTCAGCCCCGTCATGCTGCGGCTGGCCGGCCGTCGTGCCGCCGAGCTCGGGCGGGCCGTCGTGCTGACCGAGGCCGACGCGCAGGCGCTGCCGTTCCCGGACGCCTCCTTCGACACGGTGGTGTGCACGCTGGGGTTGTGCGGGTTCCCGGACGAGCGCGCCGCGATCTCCGAGATGCACCGCGTGCTGCGGCCGGGCGGGAGGCTGCTGCTGCTCGACCACGTCGGCAGCCACCACGCGCCGATCCGGTGGGGTCAGCGGCTGCTGGAGAAGTGGACGGTCCGGGTGCTGGGCGACCACCTGACCCGTCGGCCGCTGCCGCTGGTCGAGCGGGCCGGGTTCGTCGTGGAGCGGGCCGAGCGGCTCAAGGCGGGCACCGTGGAACGCCTGGCCGCGCGCAAACCGGCCGTCGCCGGCTGATCCGGTCCGTCCTCAGTGGACTGACGGCGGGAGGTCCCACCCGAGCATCCCGAAGGCGGTCCCGGCGAGGTAGCCCCGGATGCCCGCGGCCGGGTAGTCGATCAGCGGGTCCGGCAGGGCGTGGAGGGGGAACCAGTCGACGCCGGAGCACTTGTCGGGCTCGCGGTTGACGGGTGTCCCGGTCCAGCGCCGGGCCTCGAAGAACAGGCCGAGGCGCGGTTCGAGGCCGGGAGCGGTGACGTGCAGGGTGTGGACCAGGCGCAGGTCGGCCGGGTCGAGGTGGACGCCGACCTCCTCCCGGGCCTCGCGGACGGCGGCGGCCAGGACGGACTCGCCCGCGTCGACCTTGCCCGCGGGCAGGTGCCACTGCCCGTCGAAGAGCGGGTCGGCGTCCCGGCGGAGGCTGAGCAGGACCTCGCCGTCGCGGACGAGGAGGAGGTGCACGTCGATCAGGTGGCGGTCGGGCATGGCGCTCTCGTCGGGGTGCTCACGCGGTCGGGGAACCGGCGCAGCTTACGCGCCGTGGTCGGGCGAGGCGGAATACGCGACGGGCGGTCCGGGGTTGGTGCCGGCATGACGGACACAGGGTTCGACCCGCACGCGCTGCTCGCCCGGAGCCGGCTCGGCGTGCTCGCGACGATCAAGGCCGACGGACGCCCGCAGCTCTCCCCGGTCATGCCGGCCTACGACCGGGACGCCGGCGTCATCCGGGTGTCGACC
>NZ_JBFAAX010000390.1:0-5468 GCF_040639995.1 Actinosynnema sp. NPDC023658
CGGGGGTGGGGGAGGGCTTGGCGGGGGTTGGGGCGGAACGATTGTGGGTCTCGTGGCGGGGTTCCCCCCAGCCCCCGCCGCCCACGTCCTGGCCGCCGATGTGCAGGGGCCACGTGCGGTGCTTCAGCATGGGATTTGCTCCTCGTCGGGGGTGGGCGTACCGATGGCCGTGGCCAGCAGTTGCGGGGTGTAGCCGAAGGCGTCGACCAGCGCCTCGGCGTGCTCGACCAGCACGAGGCGGTCGGCGTCGGCCTGGGCGGTCAGCTCGTGCCACCCGGCCGGGTCGAGCAGGCCGTGGACGAGGTACCAGTCGGCGTGGTCGAGCACGAGCGACGTTCCGTGGTGGCGAGCCAGCACGTCCAGCACAGTGCGGGCCGGTCCGTCCGCGGCGGTGGCTCCGGCGAGCAGGCTGAGGTGGGCCTGTTCCGCGCAGTGCGCGAGGGCAGCGTCGCGGGCGTGCCCGGTGGCCGCGTTCCAGGCGTCGAACGGGTCGGTGTGGCTCGGGTCGGCCATGCTCGCCCTGGACTGGTCGGCTAGCGCACGGGTGCGGAAGGCCAGCAGACCGGGCACCTCGGTGGGGGCCGGGGAGGAGCCCGTGGTGAACCGCTGATCGGCGATGAGCTGCTTGGCGATGGCCAGGGCGAGGACCTGGTTGTCGCCCTCGGCGGTCACCGCGGCGTGGGCGAGGCCGACGTACTCGGCGATCCGATTGTGCAGCAGCAGGCCCTGTGCGCCACAACGCTCGCGGCACTCGGAGCTGGTGTCGAGCGCGGTGTAGGAGGCGAGCACCTTGACCGTGTTGACGACCAGCGTCCGGTGCGGCTCGGCGACGCCGCCAGCCCACAGGTTCTTGGCGGTGTTCATCAGGCCCGTGGCCGCGTAGGCGCGGCCGATCAACCTGATCAGCACGTCGTTGTGGTTGCGGTGGACCATTGCCGGGACCTGTCGTCCGCGTCCGCCTTGCGTCATGCGGTCCAGCGAGTGGCGGACGGTGATGGCCAGCGCCGCACGGGACTCGGCGAGTGCCGCGCCGGCCAGCAGCATCCGGCCGAGCTTGAGGCAGTCCAGGGTCTGCCAGAAACCGGGTCGCGTGGTGCGCGGATCGGCGTCTTCACCAGGGCCGGGCAGCCAGTGGCGGCGGGGCACGCGCACGCCGTGGAACCCGGTGAGCGCGTAGTCCATGTCCATCGTGATGCCCCGCGACAGCGGTATCACCCGCACGCCGGGAGTGGGGCCGGACTCGGTCGCCAGGCGCACGGCGAACGCGTGCAGCGCCGGTTCAATTCCGGGCATCTCCAGACGCGCGATCACCACGCCGACGCGCGCCAGCCCTGGCAACCCGGTGGTGGACATGATCTTGTAGGCGGTGTGGTCCGGGCTGTCCAGCACGAACTCGTCGGTCGCGGCGTCGTAGGTCGCGCGGGTGCGGATGGCGGCGAGGTTGTTGCCGCTGGTGGTCTCCGTGGCGAGGAACAGGCCGATGGCCCGCATCGAGTCGACGTCGGCCAGCAGATCGGCCACGTCCTGCGGTCGCTGTGCCAGGTTGGCCAGCGAGGCAGCGCACAGGTTGTAGTGCACGCTCATGATGCCCACGGCGGCCGGGTCGACCACGCCCATCCACTCGTGCAGCGCGCACAGCCGGTGCACGTCGCCGTTGACCGAGGACGGAGGGCCGGTCGCGGCGGCGAGGTCGCGCATGTTGGCGTAGGACTGCCGCGCACCGTCCATCCAGGACAAGCCGCGCCGGGGTGCGTACGCGGGTGTGCTCAGCAGCTTCGGCAGGTCGGCGTGGTCGCGGTCGTACCTGCCGTCGAACAGGTACCCGCTCAGGCCTTCGATGAGATCCATATCAGTTCCCCTCCGGGGCGCGGCCGGACAGGCTGAGCCCTTCGACGCGATAGATGAGCAGCCCGTCCACCCAGAGCCGGCCGTCGGCGACGACGTGGTCGGATGCGACGGCGGTGAGGTCGACCTCGACGGTGACCAGGTCGTGCGTGGGTACGACCTGGCCGCGGTAGCTCCAGCGCATCGGATGGCCGATCGCCTGCGGGGTGTCGTGGAGTGCCCAGCCCTGCCGGACGAGGTGGTGGCGCAGCAGTTGGGCCATGGCCTCGACGCCCAGGGAGCCTGGTTGCACCGGGTCGGTGAAGAAGTGCGCGGTGAAGTACCAGTCGCGGGCGCGCACGACCTTCTCCGCGCGCAGCCTGCCCAACCCGGCGGAGCCGCCGTCCGGCCAGAACCCGGTGACGCGGTCGAGCATCAGCGGCCGCAGTCCCGAGTCCCGCAGATCCAGGTCGAGGTTCGGAGTTCCCGTGATGCCTTCTTCCGACCTCCCGGCCTGCTCGTCGAACGCGGAGTTCGGGAAGAACCCGAAGGTCGTCTCCAGTTCGAGCACCGGGACGCCGTCCGCGCTGGTGCGCGCGGTGAACGACTCGAGGACCAGCGTGCCGTCATCCGATACGGCCGTCAGCTCAACCTCGGTGCGCAGCGTCGTGGTCCCGGGCGGGATTTCTCGGAGCGGGGTGAGCGTGCCGTCGAGGTTGCGGAACCGCAGGTCGTCGGTGCGGCGTAGTGGTGTGCCGGTGTACGCGGCGAGCCAGCCGCAGGTCTGCAACGCCGTCTCCATCACCGCGCTCAGGGGCATCGGGCCGCGAACGTCGTGCTCGCCGACTGCCCGGTCGCCGACGGTCGCGGCCCTGGGCGATCCGATGACCTCGGTGATGCGGTCGAGGAACTGGAGCGGCGGGGCGGGCAGCCGCATCATCCGGCGTGGCCCGTCGAAGACCTCGAAGGCGCGGCCGAGGGCGGCCGAGGGGCGGCCGGTGGCGAACGCGCTCATGGCGGTCTCGTCGAAGGGAACGCCGTCCTCGGACCGGGCCACCGGCCGTCCGCTCGCCGGGACCGGGTGGTGCGGCCAGTCCGGTACGAGGCGCAGCCGCACGCCGGCGGCGTGGAACGCCCGCACCCCGTCCACCGTGCACACCAGGTCGGCAGCGATTTCCGGTAGTGGGCCGTCGGTGTGGGCGGTCACGAACACCTCGTAGACCAGCGACCGGCTCTGCGGTGTCACCTGACCCCGGCAGCGCAAGGTCACCTCGCTCTGCGGCACCGGCTCGAACCTCCAGCCGTCCCGGTCTCGGGTATGTCCGAGGGCGGTGAGGTGGAACGCCGCGGCCTGCAGGCAGCCGTCGAACATGAGCGATCCCGGCATGCACGGGTCGTGGTGGAAGTGGCCGTCGAAGAACCAGTGGTCCGGGCTGATGTCCAGCTCGGCGCGCAGGTAGCCGCGACCGAGCGTTCCGCCCGCCGGGTCGAAGTCGGTGACCCGGTCGAACAGCAGCATGTGCCCGTCGGCGATGCGGGGTGTGCGCACGTGGGCGTCGGTGATCTCCCAGCCGCGGCCGAAGCACGCGGTCAGGTCGCCGCGTGAGAACGAGCGCACCTGGTCGTCGTCGAAGCCGCAGGCGAGGCCGGTGGCAGGGGTATGAGGTCCGGCCGGTCGCAGTGCCGTCGGGTCCCACAGCAGCCCGCCGGTGGCGGCCAGTTGCTCGTCGGTGAAGAAGCCCGCCTGCCCGTGGCGCACGGTCAGCCGCAGGCGGTCGCCGGTGTGACAGTCGTAGTGGAAGAAGAACAGGTGGGTGCCGTCGTGGTCGGCGTGGCCGTCGACGCTGATGCGGAACCGGAGCGTGTCGCCCGGTACGGGTGGCGAGTCGTGGAAGGTGAGTTCGCAGCCCAGCAGCCGGTAGACGCGGTCGCCGTCGTGGTGCAGGTCGGCGCCGAGCCAGCTGATCAGCAGCAGGTCGGCCTGGCCTGCTTCGAGCATCAGACCGGCGGGCATCCGTCCCGACGGGTCGAGGTACCAGCTGTCGTGGCGCACGTCGGTCTCGGTGCGGATGACGCCTCGTCCCATCGATGCGGGTTCGCCGTCGAGGTCGAGCACCCGGTCGGCGAGCAGCATCGGCGGTCGGGGCATCCTGGTCTGCCGGGGTCGGTCGTCCAGTTCGGCGAACAGCGGGCCGAAGACCGCGGAGACCTTGCCGTGCGCGAGGTGTTCCAGCGTGGCCCGGTCGAACAGCGTCCGATCGGCGGGCATCGAGACCGATGCTGCCTGGATGGCCCGGGCGCTCACGGCCAGGTACCGCTGGTGCAGTTGGTCGAGGCCGGTGAGCACGGCTAGGTGGGTCCGGGTCGTCGTCGCGTGGATCCCGCCCACGACGGCCGCCGCAGTCGGGCCCCGGGCAATCGTGCAGGGGGCACCGGTCAGCGTGGCCACGATCCGCGGGTCGAGCGCTGATTGCCGTCCCGGTGCGGCTGCGACGGGTGCGTCGACCGCGGGTTCGGGGAAGCTGATGAGCGGTGGGTGCGCGGGCACTGTGATGGTTCGGCCGGGTGACGCGGGCGGGCGGTGGGCTGCGCCGATGAGCCGCGTCCAGTGCTCGTGGTCGACGTCCACGCCTGCCGCGACAAGTTGGGCCACCACGTCGGTGACGTGCTCGACGTCGTCGCCGGCACCGGGATCGAGGGCGAGCGCCAAGTGCTCCCGGCCTCGTAGGGTGGTGTCGATCCAGCCCGTGCACAGCGCCCTGGGCCCGTGTTCGACGAACACCCGCACGCCGTCGTGCCAGGCGCGTTGCACGGTGGCTGCGAAGTGCATGGTGCCCAGTGCCTGGCGGGTCAGCGCCTCGGCCGCGGCGTCGGTGTCGGCGTGGAACCAGTCGGCCGTGCCGGTGGTGTAGAACCGCACGCCGGGTACCGGTTTCGTCGGTCGGTGGTGCAGCGCCCGCCACGCGTCGGCGACTTCTTCCAGCACAGGAGCGTGCGCCGCCACGTCGTAGGTGAGCGGCACGGCGTAGTCGGGGCGCAGTCGCTCCAGGAACCGCTCGCACGCGCCCTCCTCGCCGCCGACGGTGCAGGAGTCGGGGGAGTTGACCGACATGAGGTGCACGGCCCGCTCACCGTCGATCGCCGCGCGGACACGCTCGACGTCTCCACCGAGTAGGTAGGCCCGCCACCGCGTGCCGGTGATGCCGTTCCGTTGCCACCAGCGGCGGACCGCGGCGAACCCGTCGACGAGCTCGTCGCGGAACAGCGGGGAGTCGCGGGTGTCGCGCAGCAGTGATTTCGCGTCCGGCCAGGCTCCCAGGGCCAGCAGCGCGTTGTTCTCGCCCGAGGAGTAGCCGATCGTCACCCGAGGGTTCAGGCCCAGCACGTCGAGGCTGAGTCGGGCGTGCAGCTGGCTCAACCACGACGCGCCCAGCACCCGGGACAGGACGGACTGCTCGGCGGCGTCGGGCAGGAACGTGGCGCGCACGTCGTCGATCGCCTCGCCGAACCACTCGGTCACCCCTGCGACCAGCCCAGGCAGCGCCAGCGCCAGCCCGCGCCCCATGCCCCGGTAGACCGGGGCGCCACCGGTGAAGACCAACGCCACGTCACCGCCGAGCGGCCGGTCGGCGAAGGCAACGCCG
>NZ_JBFAAX010000391.1:0-5463 GCF_040639995.1 Actinosynnema sp. NPDC023658
GCTTGTGCTGCCCGGATGGTCCGCCGGGCCGCTCAAGCCACCAACGCGGCCCGAGACGAGACGTGCAGTCTCGTCGGACCGTGATCGACGTCCCCTTCGACCGGGCCAGATCCGGCCCGGTCCGGTCGACCGGAACACCGTCCACCCGACCGGGTGAGCGAGTTGATCACGGACCGTGGCCCCGCGTCCGGGCGGAACCGCCGGCCGCGCGAACCGTGCGACTCACCGAAGTTATCGTTGTCCGGCGGGGGGCCGAGCGATCAAACTGGGTACCCGCGCTTGGTGATCATGCAGCGAACGCGGGGAGGCCACGGCATGCACACCGTCCCGATCACCTCGGGTCGCCACCGGCGTGCCCTCAGCAGCGAGGACGTCTGAGTTAGATGCGCATCAGCCGCAAGCCCACGGGCGAGAAGTTCTTCGAGCTCTTCTCCGCGATCGGCACCAACATCGCTGACAGCGTGGGGGTCCTGCGGGAGTTCGTGTCCGCCCCCGTCGAGCAGCGCGCCGAGCTGGCCGCGCGGATGCACGCGCTGGAGAACGCGGGCGACGACGCCACCCACGCCATCATCGAGCACCTGGACCGGTCGTTCGTCACGCCGTTCGACCGGGAGGACATCTACCGCCTCGCGTCCAACCTGGACGACGTGGTGGACCACATGGACGCCGCCGTCGACCTGGCGACCCTCTACCGGGTGGGCGAGCTGCCCGACGGCGTCGTGGGACAGGTCGACCTGCTGGGCAAGGCGGCCCGGCTCACCGCCGAGGCGATGCCCCGGCTGTCCGTGCCGCAGGAGCTGACCGCGTTCTGGGTCGAGGTCAACGCGCTGGAGAACGAGGCCGACCAGGTCTACCGGCGGCTGCTGTCGGAGCTGTTCAACGGGCAGCGCGACGCGTTGGAGGTCATGAAGCTCAAGGAGGTCGTGGACGAGCTGGAGGCCGCCGCGGACGCGTTCGAGCACGTGGCCAACGCGGTGCACTCGATCGCGGTCAAGGAATCCTGATGCCCACTGCCGGGCTGCTGCTCGTGGTCGTGCTCGCGCTCGCGTTCGACTTCACCAACGGCTTCCACGACGCGGCCAACGCCATCGCGAGCGCCGTGTCCACCCGCGCGCTCACCCTGCGCGCCGCGTTGGCGCTGGCGGCGGTGATGAACCTGCTCGGCGCGCTGCTCGGCACCGGCGTCGCGGTCACCATCGCCAAGGGCATCATCGACACCCCGGTCGGGGACGACGCCCTGCACGTGGTCACCGCGGCCCTGGTCGGCGCGATCGCGTGGAACCTGCTCACCTGGTACTTCGGCCTGCCGTCCTCGTCGTCGCACGCGCTGGTGGGCGGCCTGGTCGGCGCGGCGCTGGCCTCCGCCACCACGGTGCACTGGGCGGGCGTGCTGGAGAAGGTCGTGCTGCCGATGGTGATCTCCCCCGTCGTCGGCCTGGTGCTCGGCTACCTGGTGATGACGGCGATCATGTGGGTGTTCCGCAACGCCAACGCCCACCGCACCGGTCGCCTCATGCGCCGGGCGCAGGTGGTGTCGGCGGCGAGCCTCGCCCTGGGCCACGGCCTGCAGGACGCCCAGAAGAGCATGGGCATCATCGTGCTGGCCCTGGTGGTCACCGGGCACCAGACCGACTACGCGGTGCCGCTGTGGGTCATCGGGGCGTGCGCGCTGGCGCTGGCGGCCGGCACCTGGTCGGGCGGCCTGCGGATCATGCGGACCCTGGGCAGGCGGATCTTCCACCTCACCCCGCCGCACGGCTTCGCCGCCGAGCTGTCCGCCTCGTCGGTGCTGTACCTGACCGCGTTCGCGTTCCACGCCCCGATCTCCACCACGCACGTGATCACCTCGGCCGTGATGGGCGTGGGCGCGACCACGCGCCGTTCCGCGGTGCGCTGGGCCGTGGCCGCCGACATCGCGAAGGGATGGGTGCTCACCCTGCCCGGTGCGGCGGTCGTCTCCGCCGGCACGTACGGCGTGGTGTCGCTTTTCTGAGGCTCGCTCCGAACTCGGCCCGGTCCACGAACGCGATGCCTTCTCGTGTTGTTCGCGTGCCCTTTCGGCGGCCCGGCGGCTCCGATCCTCCGGCGGTACCGTGCCGTCCGCAGCCCGGATCCGCCGGGCGACGCCCCGCAGGAGTTGCGAATACTCCTCCGCAAACTTTCGGATTCGAGCACCGACCACAACGGACGTGACGTCGAGTGCGGGCAGGCGCTCACGCGGTGGTCCGAATCGTTTTGAACTGCGCGTCCACCGCTCTTGAGTGATCGCTTCGACGGGCCGGCGCGGCCGTGCCGCCGGACCTCGGCTCGGACCGCTAGGCCGTACGCCCGTCCGCTCTCGCACCCGTGGTTGCCCCAACGGACCTTGCCAGGACGACGTGTTTCGGAGAAGACTGCTGGGAGTTTCGACCTCCCGGCGCCGTCCCGGAGGCCGCCGGTGCGGCGCGAGCACCCTGCCCGCACCGCGAGGTCCACAAAATGAATACCCGTCCCGACAATTGCCCCGACCCGGCCCGCTAAAGCCGGGACGGCAATTCGTGGTGCGCAATTCACGCTTGCATCCGAAATAAATGCGAAACATCTGGACAACGGAAAGTGCCCGTGTCGATACTGTGAGTCGTCGACAGGTCCCGAGGGACCTCGACCGGTTCTCCGCCGCCGTCCGGCCACCTCTGCACAGCAGGAGAAGAGGAAGGTTCGCATGGTCAACGTCGATCTTCGCCCGACGAGCCGCAGTCGCGGACGCGTCAGAATACTCGTCGGCGGTGCGGTCGCCGCGCTCGTCATGGCGCTCTTGCCCGGTGTCGCCAACGCCGCCGTCTGTTCGAACCAGACCGGCACCAACAACGGCTACTACTACTCGTGGTGGTCCGACGGCGCCGGCTCCGCCTGCATCAACCTGGGCTCGGGTGGCAACTACAGCACCTCGTGGAGCAACGTCGGCAACTTCGTCGGCGGCAAGGGCTGGAGCAACGGCTCCCGCCGGACGGTGAACTACTCCGGCAGCTTCAGCACGTCCGGCAACGCGTACCTGACCCTGTACGGGTGGACGTCGAACCCGCTGGTCGAGTACTACATCGTCGACAACTGGGGCAACTACCGGCCCACCGGCACGTACAAGGGCACCGTCACCACCGACGGCGGCACGTACGACATCTACCAGACCACGCGCTACAACGCGCCGTCGGTCGAGGGCACCAAGACCTTCAACCAGTACTGGAGCGTCCGGCAGCAGAAGAGGACCGGCGGCAGCATCACCACCGGCAACCACTTCGACGCGTGGTCGCGCGCCAACATGCGGCTCGGCAGCTTCAACTACTACATGATCATGGCGACCGAGGGGTACCGGAGCAGCGGCAACTCCAACATCACCGTCAGCTGACCCGGCGCACGCAGTGCCGCCCGACGCCCTCCGGATCCGCGGGGGGCGTCGTGCGGCCACGATGATGAGGACTCACATGGCAACACGACGCTCCTTGGTCACCGCGCTGGTCATCGCCGCGACGCTGGTGACCGGCGCCCTCACCGCTGCCGCGGCCCCCGTGCGCGCGGCGGCCTGCTACGGCTACGTCGGGCTCACCTTCGACGACGGTCCCGGCGGCAACACCACCACCCTGCTCAACCTCCTGCGCCAGTACGGGTTGCGGGCCACCATGTTCAACCAGGGCAACAACGCGGCGGCCAACCCCTCGCTGGTGCGGGCGGAGGTCAGCGCGGGCATGTGGGTCGGCAACCACAGCTACACCCACCCGCACCTGACCCAGCTGAGCCAGTCCCAGGTCGACTCCGAGGTCTCCCGCACCCAGCAGGCCATCGCCAACGGCGGCGGCGGCACGCCGAAGCTGTTCCGCCCGCCCTACGGCGAGACCAACTCCACGGTGCAGACGGTCCTGTCCAGGTACGGCCTGAGGCAGATCATCTGGGACGTCGACTCCCAGGACTGGAACAACGCGAGCGTCGACGCCATCGTCGCGGCCAACGCCCGCCTGACCAACGGCCAGATCATCCTCATGCACGACTGGCCGGCCAACACGCGCGCCGCGATCCCGCGCATCGCGCAGACCCTCGCGAGCCGCAACCTGTGCGCGGGCATGATCTCCCCCTCCACGGGTCGCGCGGTCGCGCCGGCCTGACCGCTCCAGTGAACCGCGCAGCCCGGCCTGTCACCCGGCAGGCCGGGCTGACGCGTGCCCGTACGTGAACAGGTTTGACCCTTCAACAGCGCCGCCCCTATCGTGACCACCGCACTCGCCGCCACCTGTCCGACGAACGCGGTCCGCGGGCACCACCGCGTGACCAGCCCAGGTGTGAGTCCCACGGCGACGTGACCGTTCCCGGATCCGGCGATCACCGTGCCGTGCGCGCTCGAAGAAGGGATCGCAGTGGACACCAGAACCACCTCGACCGCCCTCGCCGCCGTGGCGGGCCTGCTCCTCGCCGTTCCCGCGACGGCCACCGCCGACCTCGCCACCGCCGACCTCGCCGCGGGCGCGGCGGGCACGACCGGCGGCGCGGGCGGCGCGACCGTCACCGCCACCAGCCAGGCCGACCTGGAGCGCTACGCCAGGGCGGCCGAGCCGTACGTGATCCGACTGGACCGCGCGATCACCGTCACGCCGCTCGGCCGTGAGATCCCGGTGACGTCGAACAAGACCATCGTCGGTGCGGGCACCCGGGGCGAGGTCGTCGGCGGCGGCTTCTTCCTCGGCGCGGGCACGTCGAACGTGATCATCCGGAACCTGACCGTCCGGGACACGCGGGTGGCCTCCGACGACCCGGACGACAAGGACTTCGACTACGACGGCATCCAGCTGGACACCGCCGACCGCGTCTGGATCGACCACAACCGCGTCATGCGCATGAACGACGGCCTCATCGACAGCCGCAAGGACACCACGAACCTGACCGTGTCGTGGAACGTGCTGGCCGAGGGCAACAAGGCGTTCGGCATCGGCTGGACCGACAACACCACCGCCCGCATCACGATCCACCACAACTGGATCCACGACACCAACAGCCGCAACCCCAGCACCGACAACGTCGCCTACGCCCACCTCTACAACAACTACCTGCAGCACGTGCGCGGCTACGGCAACTACTCGCGCGGGAACACGAAGATGGTGCTGGAGAACAGCTACTTCGACACCGTCAAGGACCCGTACTACCGGGACGACACCGCCCAGCTGCGCCAGAGCGGCAGCGTCGTCGTGAACAGCTCCGGCAAGCAGCAGACCGGCGGCTCCGCCTTCACCCCGTCGTCCTTCTACGCCTACACCCTGGACAGGGCGGCCGACGTGCCGGCGATCGTGCGCGCCCACGCCGGCCCGCAGGCGGACATCGGGCTCTGACCGGACCGGGCCCGGTGGACGTGGGACGCCAGGTCTAGCCGAGCAGCCGGACCCGCCGTTCCACGTCCGCGGGCAGGCGCCGCCGCTGCCGGACCACCTCGGGCAGCTTCAGCAC
>NZ_JBFAAX010000392.1:0-5445 GCF_040639995.1 Actinosynnema sp. NPDC023658
CGGGCTGCCGGCCTGTTCCTGTGGTGCGGCGGTGCGCCGCGGGCCCGGTCAGGTGGCGACGACCGCGCCCGGCTGCTTGGGCGCCCCGTTGAGGGCCGGGTTCACCGCGGAGGGCTCCACCGTGATGGCCTTCTCGGCCGCGACCTTCTTCTGCCGCTCCACCTCGAGGCGGTTCTTCTCGATGAAGTGGACCGTCCAGTGGAAGCCGCCGCGGATCAGGCAGACGATCGCCGTGGCGAAGAACAGGCCGTACGGGATGCTCATGCCCATCAAGATGCCGTACACCGCGGCCACGCCGCCGCCGAACGCGACCTGTGCGGCCGGTTTGGACGGTGAGGTGCCCGGGTCGGTCACCATGTAGTTGGTGTACAGCACGAACGCGATGCCCGACATCATGCCCAGGCCACCCGCGATCGAGGTGTCCAGGATCATGCCGCGGATGATGGCCTGCAGCGCGAACCCGATGAGCCAGGCCATGATCAGCCAGAGCCGGCCCGTGAGCATGCCGTTCAGCATGGTGCCCGCGGTGACGATGATCAGCGGGATCGCGAGGTCGAAGAACGTGCCCACGTGCTCGCTGAAGTGGTACGGCGGCGCGACCGAGGCCCACGGGAACACCAGCAGCACGACCGCGATGCCGAAGTTCGACGGGTTCATGTAGTGCCGCAGGCGGCCCTTCACGGGAGCCCGCAGGACCCACTTGGCGCCGACCGCCACGACCACGCCGAAGATCATGACCCAGATCTGGTCGTTCACGTAGGTCAGCATGTTCACCGCGAGCGCGGTGATGTGCGCCGGGTAGAGGAACTCCATGAGCCCTCGGAACCCGTTGTTCGCGTACCGGGGTGCGCGGCCCTCCTGCCGGGAGCCGATCCACTCCAGCCCCAGCTCGACGGCGTAGGCGGTGGCCAGCGCGATGAACGGCCAGAGCCACGCCTGCTCGAATCCGAGGACCGTGTACCCGAGGATGTTGAAGATGGAGATGGAGATCGCGAAGCGCCTGAGCGCGGTGATGACCTTGGTGTCGTGCCGCGGTGGGCCGGCAGCCGCCTTCGTCTCGGCCATGTCCGTCACTTCTCCTTGGCCTGGTCGCCGAGCTGGATGTCGTGCCAACCCGGGTTCAGTGTCATGTCCTGTTCGTGGATCTCGCCGTCGCGGTCGCGCCACTTGATGTGAGCGCTGACGGCCTGGTCCTCGGAACCGAGTCCGAAGTGGACCTCGTGGCTGCGCTTGCCGGAGTGGCCGCTGCCGCCGTCGACCCGGCTGATCTGCTTCTTGCCCGACGCCGTGGTGACCGTGACCTGAGCGCCGACGACCGGGGAACCGGCACCGCGGGCGGTGCCCGTGGTGGCGTCCTGGTCGTAGGTCAGGCGCAGGCCGACGAAGGCGTTGTCCGAGCCGCCGGTGTTGCGGTAGAAGATCGGGTCGGACCACTGCCGGGAGATCGCCATGTCGAGCTTGCCGTCGCCGTCGATGTCACCGGTGGCGATGCCGCGCGTCGGGATCTGGGCGGCCATGCCGAGCGAGTCGGACAGGTCGCTGTAGAAATCCCGCTGGTTCTTGGCGAAGAAGTGGAAGTGCTGGTTGCCACCCACGTCGTCGCCGGGGCCCACGATCGGCCACCACATCGGGTTGTCCAGCAGCACGTCGTTGGACGTGGCCAGCTCCTGCAGCTGGGGCCAGCGGTTGACGTCGCCCTTGACGAAGCCGGTGGCCTGCAGCACCTCGGGCTCGGTGTTGTTGTCGAGGTCCGCGATCTTCACGTCCCAGCCCCAACCCGACCACGCGAGCTGCAGCGGGGCGCTCTGGTCCTCCCAGATCGCGGCACCCTTCTTGAAGCTGTCGGTGACCCGGTTCAGGTCCTTCTCCTCGCTCATGAAGGCGAAGTGCGACTCCTCGATGCCGAACGACGTCGTGATGTTGCTGACGTACATGTCGTACACCTGGTCGCCGTTCAGGTCGCCGAAGTCGACGCCCATGCCCTTGAACGAGTCGATGCCCACGTTCTTGGACTTGGGCTCCATCGGGCCCTTGGTGCCCTCGACGAGCTGGAACTTGAGGTTGCCGGGCGTGGACTCGTTGAACAGGAAGCGGTCCGGGCCGAAGTCGTTGCCGACGTACAGCTCGGGCAGCATGTCGCCGTTGACGTCGTTGGAGCTGGACGCCAGGGCCCAGCCCTTCGAGACGTCACGCGGGAACGGGTCGGACATCGACCACTCGGTGCTCGGCTTCGCACCGTCCTTGGCGCCCTTCCAGAGGAAGATGTAGTCCTCGCCGCCGTTGAAGCCGGCCGACATCGAGTGGTTCATCTGCACGCCGGTGTTCTTGGACGGGTCCAGCACCGGGCCTTCGGGGAAGTAGTTGCCGATGAAGATGTCGTCGTGGCCGTCACCGTCGAAGTCGGCCACGGTCGCGGAGTTCGAGTTCCACTGCGGGCCGTCGTAGGTGCCCGAGGACTTGCCCGGCACCAGCTCGGTGGCCTCGTAGGCGTCGTCGCTCAGGCCCGTCGCGTCGGCCTTGGCCAGGTGCAGGATCGGCGTGCGGCCCCACATGTAGACGAGCAGGTCGATCCGGCCGTCCTCGTTGTAGTCGCCGGGCACGCAGCCCATCGGCGCCATCACCTCGTTGACCGGGAGCTTGCCCGACGACAGCGCGAACGGCTCGTAGCGCGGCGTCTTGTTCGCCTCCGGGGCGGGGGTGACGATCACCTGGTCGATGCGCACGTCGACGTAGCACAGGTCGTTGGACAGACCGTCGCCGTCGAGGTCGTTCAGCGCGATCGCCGAGCCGACCGAGGAGATCCAGGCGTTGATGTGCTTGTAGCGCTGGTTCACCTGGCGGATGGACTGGTGGGTGTAGCCGCCGGGCAGGGCGATCGACTCCGGCGTGAACCCGAACTGGGCCGCGATCTCCTGCTTCTCCTCGGCTGACACCTCCGGCAGCCGGGCCACCAAGAACGTGGCCGCGACGAGCACGAGTGCGATGACGCCGGGTAGTTGCCTGCGCAGCCAACTGGCTGTGGAGGTCACAAGCTGACTCCTTCCTGGTGGACGAATTGCTCGGCGATGCGTCGCCGCCACGTCTCGAACGCGGGCACGGCGCCGTCGGTGACCGGCGGCGCGGAGCGCACATCCTCGGTGAAGGGGGCGGCCTCGCCCGGTGCGCCCTGGACCGGACCCGCGAGCGGGCCCCCGGTCCGACGCGCCGGGAACTTGTCGATCATGTCGGCGACGCTCTGGGCGTCGGACCTTCCGACGAACCACGTGGCACGGCCGGTGTTCCGGCGGTCCGGGGCCTGCGGGGTCCGACCCCGCCACCCCTTCCCGTGCCACGGCATGCGGGCCATCGCCCACCCGATGCCGGCGTTCACCATCTGACTGCTCCGGGCGGTCCGCTCCTCGTTCGGGAGTCGGTCCGCCCACCCGCCGCTGCCGGTGACGAATCCCTTTCCGGCGGGGTGGCCCACCGGGCCGCGGAACCGCGTCGGGAGCTTCTGCCGAGGCTCCCGCGCATCCTGCGGGCCAGGTGCGCCGATCACATAGGCGTGGTCACTGAACAACTGCCGCCAGGTGATCTCCGGTAAATTGCGCCGTGAGGCGCGCAGTGCACTCAACCTCGTCCCCCCAGCTCGGGTGACCAGTCACCGGAAGCGAACGAGGAAAAGACTTGCAGAGGGTTCGCGAGGCTAGCTACTTCAGGCTTGCTCACCGGTCGACGTGCGTGCACGAGCATTTGCCGATGCACTCCACGGGTCATGACCAGGGCGGTGTAACCCACCTCGTCGGACGATGAGTCCGCAGGTCAGGGCTGTTGTGCGCGCTCTTTTGCGCTGTGCCGGGCATCTCTGCGCGCCCGATGGGGTTGTATTTAGCTACCGACTTACCGATGCGCGTTGCCCGGTGTGGTGCTCGATGACCGGGGAGTCCCTTCCGGGACATTTCCGGTCGGTGCGCCGGTGCTCTTCGTCGCTTTTGGACGATCGAATGCGCGAGGTCGGCGCTGGTGGCATTGTCCGTCACCGCGCGCCGGGTGGATTCTCCCGGCTTGCCGCAGGAGAGCACGATTTCGCATGCGCGGCACCCCTCCGGAGGTCATCCTGGGGAGTCCGGCAGCCCGGCACGTGCGGCACGGCAAGGCAGGAGAAGCCACCGCGGCGCGGATCGGTGATGCTCGGGCCGTGCGTCCGCGCCGGAGTGGGACCACGGCGTTCGCCGGGGAGCGGTTCGGTCCTCCGCCGTCCTGCCCGCGGTGCCCACCGGTGAATCGGGCACAGGTATTCGACAGAAATCCACGACCGTGGTTCCCCGAATTCCCCCGGCGTCGATTTCGACGACCTCCGGGCGCGGGCGTCGGGTTTTCCCATTCCGCCCACCGCCCGGTCCGCCGGGCCGTTCTCCGCGCACCGGCGCCCGGCGCGCGGCTGCCGGATGCCGTCGCGCGGCACCAAGACGTCAATCTGGAAGAAGTCCCACCACGGCCGGTCCCCATAGCCTGACAGGGGATAGTGCCCGGCCGGATCCGGGTGGCACCGCTCGTCATCCGTCGTCGTGTCGGGTCTCGGTGGAGTCGTTCCCCCCGACAGTCCTGAGGAGATCTGATGACCCAGCCGAAAGTAGTGTCCCGGGAAGAGTGGTTGGAGGCTCGCAAAGCGCTGTTGGAGAAGGAGAAGGAAGTCACCCGCGCCCGCGACATGATCGCGGAGGAGCGTCGCAAGCTGCCCATGGTGAAGGTGGAGAAGGAGTACACCTTCGAAGGGCCCAACGGCAGCCGGCTCTCGCTGCTCGACCTGTTCGAGGGGCGTCGCCAGCTCATCGTGCGGCACTACATGTTCAGCCCGGGCGCCAAGGAGGGCTGCATCGGCTGCTCCATGCAGGCGGACAGCGTCGGCGAGCTCTCTCACATGTGGGCCCGCGACACGACGTTCGTGATGATCTCCCGCGCGCCGGTGGCGGACTTCGAGCCGTTCAAGAAGCGGATGGGCTGGGACATCCCGTGGTACTCGTCGTTCGGCAGCGACTTCAACTACGACTACGAGGTCTCCACGGAGATGGGCGAGTCGCCGGGCGTCAGCGCGTTCTACCGCGAGGGCGAGGACGTCTTCTTCACCTACTCGATCTTCGACCGCGGCGGTGACATCTTCAAGAGCTTCTACAACTACCTCGACATCACCCACCTGGGCCGCCAGGAGGACCAGCTGGACCACCCCTGGGACTGGTGGCGCTTCAAGGACACCTACGACGCCGAGGAGTCGCACGGCCCCGGCGACAACTGGTGGAACGGCACCAGGTACCAGCAGTAGTCCGGCAAGCCGCCCTCCCGCTCCGCCGGGGCTCCGACCGTCGTCGGGGCGGGCCGGGGCTCCGGCCGCGGGATCCCGGCGCTCACCGGGCGCCCGGTCGCGGATCGCCGTGGCCGCCCGGTGTCCCGCCGGAACGGTGGTGCGGC
>NZ_JBFAAX010000393.1:0-5437 GCF_040639995.1 Actinosynnema sp. NPDC023658
GGCCGGGGCGCTCGACGTGGCCGGACAGGGAGAAGATCTTCGGGCCCGGCGACCGCTCGCGGCCCATGGTGCGGTCGTCCGGCTCACGACCCGAGGGTCTCTTCGGCCTCGGTGAAGAACTGGTCGACCGCCTCGTCCACGCCGATGCGGCCGTACTGGAGCTCCTCGGTGATCCGGATGAACGCCTGCTCCAGCGAACCGGCGCCCTTCGGCGGCGCGGGCGGAGTCTTGCCGAACTTGTCCTTCAGGTCGTCCTCGTACGCGGCCACGGCGGCCAGCGGGCCTTCGAGCTGGGCGGCGGCGCGCTGCGCGTTGGTCGGCGGCAGGCCCCGGTTCGCGCCGAAGATCTTGCCGACCTCCGGGTCGTTGACCATGAACGAGACGAGCTTGGCGGCGGCCGCCGGGTGCTCGGACTTCTGCGACACGCTCAGCAGCATCGACGGCTTGAGGTACTGGCCGGACGTGCCCGCCTTGTCGGTCGGCACGGGGCCCAGCTTCAGGTCGGCCTTGGCGCCCTTGTCGTAGCGGGCCATGAAGTTGTCCCAGCCGAGGTCGCCCGCGATCAGGTCCTGCTCCAGCGCGTGAGCGGGCTTGATCTGCACGCCCTTCTCGATGGGCAGGGCGACCTTGGCGTCGGTCAACGCCTTGCCCTCCTTGAAGAACTCGGCCAGCCGCGCCTTGTCGAAGCCCAGCTTGCCGTCCTCGGTGTAGAGGGAGGCGCCTTCCTGGCGGAGCTGGAGCTCCAGGTTGTAGTAGCTGCCGACGTAGTTGCCGCCGCCGGGGATCCCGGTCTTCTCCGCGATCGCCTTCATCGCCGCGCGGTAGTCGTCCCAGGTCCAGCCCTCCTTCGGCTCGGCGACGCCGGCCTGGGTGTAGAGCGCCGGGTTGTAGATGTAGCCCCACGTGTTGCCGCCGGTCGGCACGCCGTAGAGCTTGCCGTCGATCTCGCCCGCGCCCTTGAGCCCTTCCAGCAGGTCCCCGAGTTCGAGGTTCTTGCCCTCCTGCTTCTTCAGGTCGTACAGCGCGTTGCGGTCGGAATACTCGCGGATGTAGGCGAAATCCATCTGGAGCACGTCGGGTGCGTTGCCGCCGGCGGTCTCGGTGGCCATCTTCTGCCAGTACGCCTCGAACTCCTGGAAGCTCGGCGTCACCTTGATCTCGGGGTTCTTGCTCTGGAAGAGGTCGATCGCCTTCTGCATCAACTCGGCGCGCTCGGCGTTCCCCCACCACGAGAACCGCAGCGTGGCGGGACCGGACTGCGTCTCCTCACCGCCGCCACCGCTGCCGCACGCCACGGCGAGCAGGGCGACCATCGAGGTGGCCAGCACTCTGAAACGTTTCAGTGCACCCATTCGGATCCTCCGGTGTCGACCGCTTCCCGACGTGCTGAGCACGGCAGCGGGGAAAGCGCTTTCCGGGAGGCTACGAGCAGGGTGCGCCAACGTCAATGCCCACTTCGGCAGCCACGTGGCGGCTGTTCGGACGCGTCGTCCGCGATCGCCGCCCCCGTCCACCGCGAGCAGCGGACGGGAGCGGACGACCGGGAACTCCTCATCGGACGTAGGGCCACCCCGCGGAATCCCACCCGAGCCAGTTGATGCCCAGTCGGGACGCGCCGTCGTCACCGTAGTAGTGGTAGACGATGATGTCGTTGTCCGTGTCCGCGAACACGTCCTGGTGGCCGGGGCCGTGGATGCTGCCCTGGCCCGCGAGGATCTCCGTGCCGCCACCGGACGTCATCGCCGTGCCGTTGCGGTCGTAGTACGTGCCCGTGACGCTGGTCGAGCGGCCGACCATCACCCGGTAGGTGCTCGACGCGCCGCGGCAGCAGTAGTCGAAGGACACGAACAGGTAGTAGTAGGACCCGTGCTTGAAGATGTTCGGCGCCTCGATCGGACCACCGTTGCGGCCCGCGATCGAGCGGATGGTCGAGTCCGACCGCATGCCGGTGGACGGGTTGAGCGCGACCATCTTCAGACCCGACCAGAACGAGCCGAAGCTCAGCCACCAGCGGCCCTGGTCGTCGACCACGAGGTCGGGGTCGATGGCGTTCCAGTTGTCGCTGGTGCGCGACTCGATGACCAGGCCGCGGTTGGTCCACGTGCCCGCGTTGCCGCTCGGGCTGGTGGCCAGGAAGATCGCGGACCGGTTCGAGCCGAACGACGAGGCCGCGTAGTACATGTAGTACTGGCCGTTGCGGAAGGACAGGTCCGGCGCCCAGAGGTTGCGGCTGCCGTTGGTGTAGGTGGTGGTCCACGACGCGCCGTTGGGGAAGGCGGCGCCCGCGTTGCGGAACGCGGTGCGGTCGGTGGAGGTCTTCAGGCTGATGCCGTCCCCGGTGTGCGCCACCAGGTAGCTGCCGTCGGGCCGCTTGACGACGCTGGGGTCGTGCACCCGGGTGTCGCCGGTGACCACACCGGGTCCGGGGTAGGCCGACGCCTGCGGCGCCGCGACGACCGACACGGCGGTCATGGCGAGCACGGCGAGCGCGGTGAGGGCGCGTTTCTTCGTAGCAGCCACGGTTTCCTCGATCTCTCGGGGTGGGTTGAGCGCGGCGGCGGCGGTGGGGAGTCCGGAGTGGACGGTGGACGAGCTAGGGGCGGACGACGAGGCGTCCCGGCGCGACAGGGGTCGACGGGCCCGGACTCATGCTTCGCCTCCTTGCGAGCAGGAATCGTGACGCGCTTCCGGGTCGTCGGCGTGCCGGTCCGACCGGGAGCGTTCCCAGGCACCGTAGCGCAGGTCACACGGGGCGGCAAGACTTTCTGTTATCGCTAACAGGGCCAGTTGCCGCCCAGGTGCGGCGATTTCTGTTAGCGCTCACAGATTTACCGGGCCGGTGCGGGCCCGCACTGGCCGCGCCCGCACGGGCGTCAACCGGGCGTCCGCTGGGTATGGAAGGCCCATGACACACGAGGAACCGCTGGACCTCGGCGCGACCGAGCTGTCGGAAGCCGAGGAAGCGCGCGTCAGGCGTGAGCACGACCTCGACCGGCCGGAGGTGTTCGACCGGCGCAACGACGTCGACCGCCGGTCGAGGACCCGGTCCAACCTCCTGCCCGAGGAGCTGGGGGCCGGCAGCGCCGACCCCGAGGCGCAGGCGCGCGAGGTGCTGCGCGACTCCGACGTGCGCACGGAGATTCCGGAGTCCGCGCCCGACACCATGGCGGAACGGCGGGAGTCCGGCGCCTGACCGCTCCGGCGCCGAGCCCCGCGGTCCGCGGGACGAGGTGGGAACCGGGTGGGCGAACGGGGGGAGAGTCGCGTCCGCCCACCCGGCAAGTCGGTGACCGGGTGTGCCCGGTCGGTGGCGCGTTGTCGGTGAACCTAGCGCATTGTTATCGCTAACACCAGGGTTGTGGGCCCAGTGTGCCGGTGACCGGCCGGCATACCCGGGGAATGTGAAAGGCGAGGGCCGCTCGTGGAAACGAGCCGGAAGTGTCTCGCAAGTGGGTATTGAGGGTAGCTGACCTGCGCTGTTAGCGTTAACAGCAGCATCCCGATTCCCACGATGGAGTGGACCGATGAACCCTGCCGTTCCCCGGTGGAGTGCCCGAGCACTGGCGGTGGTCGCGGTGGCGGCCATGACCGTCCTGTCCGGCCTCGTGATGATGCCCGCCGCACAGGCCTCGCCCGCCGCGCAGTACACGAACCCGCTGGCGAACCAACGGGCCGATCCGCACATCTTCAAGCACACCGACGGCTACTACTACTTCACCGCGACCGCGCCGGAGTACGACCGGATCGTGCTGCGCCGGGCGACGACCATCCAGGGGCTCGCGACCGCGTCGGAGTCGGTGATCTGGCGCAAGCACAGCTCGGGTGACATGGGCGCGCACATCTGGGCGCCGGAGATCCACTTCATCAACGGCAAGTGGTACGTCTACTTCGCCGCCGGCCGCACCGACGACATCTGGCACATCCGGCCCTTCGTGCTGGAGAACAGCAGCGCGAACCCGCTGAGCGGCACCTGGACCGAGCGCGGCCAGGTCAACGTCCCGTGGGACACGTTCTCCCTGGACATGTCCACCTTCGCGGTCAACGGCGTGCGCTACCTGACCTGGGCGCAGAGCGAGCCGGGCATCTCCACGAACTCCAACCTCTACCTCGCGCGGATGGGCGCGAACCCGTGGCAGATCACCGGCGCGGTGGCCCGGTTGACCGTCCCGACGCTGGCGTGGGAGACCCGCGGCGGCGTCAAGGTCGCGGAGGGGCCGACGGTGATCCAGCGCAACGGGCGGGTGTTCCTCACCTACTCGGCCAGCGCCACCGACGCCAACTACTGCCTGGGCATGCTGACCGCGTCGGCGTCGGCGGACCTGCTCAACGCCTCGTCGTGGACGAAGAGCGCGAACCCGGTGTTCGCCACGAACGCGGCGACCGGCCAGTACGGCCCGGGGCACAACTCGTTCACCGTGTCGGAGGACGGCCAGAGCGACATCCTGGTCTACCACGACCGCAACTACCGCGACATCACCGGCGACCCGCTGAGGGACCCGAACCGGCGCACCCGCGTCCAGAAGGTCTACTGGAACTCCGACGGCACGCCGAACTTCGGCATCCCGGTGGCCGACGGCGTCACGCCCGTGCGGCTCAAGTCCTACAACTACCCGGACCGGTTCATCCGGCACTGGGACTACCGGGCCAAGGTCGAGGCGGACGTCAACCCGCTGGCCGACTCCCAGTTCCGCGTGGTGGCGGGCCTGGGCGGCTCGGGCACGGTGTCGCTGGAGTCGACCAACTTCCCCGGCTACTACCTGCGGCACCGCAACCACGAGCTGTGGGTCGAGCGCAACGACGGCAGCGCGATCTTCCGCGCCGACGCCAGCTTCTTCCGCCGGGCGGGCCTCGCGTCCTCCTCGGCGGTGTCGTTCGAGTCGCAGAACTTCCCCGGCGAGTACATCCGCCACAACGGCACGACCGTCAACCTGACCACCGCACCCGACACCGTCGCACGCGCCGACGCCACGTTCATCCTGGAGTGACCCCTGTGCTGCGCTACCCCTTGCTCCACCCGCCGCTGCTCCAAGCCCTCGCCACGGCCGGCCACGGTTCGAAGGTCCTGCTCGCGGACGCCAACTACGCGCACCGGACCAACGTCCACCACCGGGCCGAGCTGATCCACCTCAACCTGCGACCGGGTCTGGTCGCGGTCGACGAGGTGCTGGAGCCGGTGCTGTCCGCGATCCCGGTCGAAGCGGTGCACACCATGCGGCCGGACGACGAAGACGCGGGCACGCCGGAGGTCTGGGCCGACTACGAGCGCGTGCTCGGTCCGGACCTGCCGCTGCAACCCTTGGGGCGGCACGAGTTCTACGCGGCGTGCCGCTCGCCCGAGCTGGCGGTCTGCGTGGCCACCGGTGACGGCCGGCTCTACGCCAACGTGCTGCTGACGGTCGGTTTCGTCGTGTGACACCGGTTCCGGCCCGCGCACCCG
>NZ_JBFAAX010000394.1:0-5413 GCF_040639995.1 Actinosynnema sp. NPDC023658
GGACGCCGGTCCCGCCGCCGGTCACCCCGATCCGCCGCACCGGCGCGTCCAGCCGCACCACCCCGCCACCGCCCTCGATCGACGCCCTGAGCGCGTCGATGACGGCGTGGTAGCCGCCGTCCGGGTACCCGCGCACCGACACGGCCCCTTCCCGCCCCAGGCGCTGCCACAGGTACAGCGCGGGCACGTCACCGAAGCGCGCGCCGAACTTCGCCCCGAACAGCGGCGCGAGCAGCAGCTCCCACACCCGGTCGCCGTACAGGCCGCGCAACCAGTCCTCGGTGCGGGTGCGGTCGAGGTCCCTGCCCCGGCCCAACCGGCGCAGCAGCACCGAGACGGCGCCGAACCTCAGCCGGTCGAGGACACCCAACGGGGTGAACCTGAGCAGGTCGAGGGCCGTGTTGAACGGGAAGGCCCGGCCGTCCACCACCATGCCCATCCGGGTGGGCCGCCAGGCGATCGAGTCGCGCAGCCCCAGCTCGTCGAGCAGGTCGAGCAGGTGGTCGTCGGACGGCATCACGCAGTGGTAGAAGCGCTCCACCCACCGGTCGCGCCAGGGGAAGAACGTGCCGAGCCCGCCGAGCTGGTCGCTGCCCTCCAGCAGCGTCACCCTGGTGCCGGCGCGCACCAGCCGGTGGGCGGTGGCCAGGCCGCAGATCCCGCCGCCGACCACCACCACGTGCCCGTGGTCCGCCGGCCGCATCACAGCGCCCGGTACGGCGCGGGCGAGAGCCGGTCGCGGACCAGCAGCTTCACGTACTGGCCGACGGTGCGCACGATCCGGATCTTGCTCGGGCCGCGCTTGCGGTCGTAGCGCAGGGCCAGCGGCACCTCGGTGACGACCGGTCGGCAGTGCCGCAGCTTGAGCAGCAGCTCGACCATGCAGGCGAACCCGCGTTCCTCGATCAGCCGCTCGCCCCAGTGGCTCGACGCACGGGCCAGCAGGTCGACCCGGTAGCCGCGGAAGCCGCTGGTGAAGTCCCGCACGCCCTCCACCCGCAGGACGCGGCGGAACAGGACGGCGGCGCCGCGCGAGAGCAGCCGGCGCAGCGCGGGCGCGGTGGTGTCGTCGCCGCCCGCGACGAACCGGGAGCAGATCACCACGTCCGCGCCCGCCGCGATCTCCCGCTCCAGCTCGCAGATCAGCGCCGGGTCGTGGGTGTCGTCGGCGTCCATCACGACCACGACGTCCTCGTCCGCCGCCTCCTCCAGCACGGCCCGCAGCCCGGACTGGACGGCCAGGCCGAGGCCGAGGTTGACCGGGTGGCTGATCAGCCGGACGTCGAGGCCCGGCCAGCCCGCCGCGACGACGTCGGCGGTGCCGTCGGACGAGCCGTCGTCCACGACCCAGGCGGTGAGCTTCCCGGTGAGCGCGACCTCGGCGAGCCGGGTCAGCAGGGGCGGCAACGAGGCCGCCTCGTTGTAGGCGGGCAGGACGACGTGGGCACGGGCAGTGGTGTGCGCGCCGCCGGAAAGGGCCGGTCCGCCCGGTTCCGACGTGGCGCGCACGTCGCCTTCATCGACGGTCAAGAGGCCCCATTTCACGTGATGGCGGATGACGGGTCAGAATTATTCGCCTCCGTGCCGCGACTAGGTTCGACCACCCCGGCGGAATCCGGTGGCACGGCAGGGCGAAATACCGGAAAGAACGGACCAGTCGACCACCGGAAAGGGGTCTAGTGATCACCGAAAGAGTGAATTGACGCCAATCAATCTCACGTAATGCACACCGAGTGAGCACAGATTCCCGTTCGTATGGTCTCGAACGGGTGACCAGATATCGGGTACGTGGTGGGAAGGACGTCGTCCGGATGTGGTGTTGCGTGGACGGGACGCGCTCGGTCCGTGGCAAGGGCGGTCCGAGGTGAACGGGGTGGGGTCCGCGACCACCTCGCCGCTGGTGTCGCGGTGGCGGCACCCGAAGGCCGGCGAGGAGTCGCGGTCGGACCTCTTGCGGCGGGTGAACGCGGTGGCGGTGCTGCTGGTCGCGGTGGACCTGACGGCGCTGGCCGCGGTGACCGCCCGGTACGCGCCGGGCGCGCGGTGGACCGCGGTGGTGGCGGTGGCGCTGCTGGGCGTGCGGGCCGCGTGCCGGCTGTACCGGCGGCGGCTGTGGCTGTCCTGGTTCCACGACCTGCCGCGCTCCGCCGGCGCGACGGCCATCGCGTTCGCCCTGGTCACGCTGGTCGCGCTGCTCGGCGGCGCACCACCCGGGACCACCACCGCCGCCCAGTGGTCGGTGCTGGCCTTCGCCGCGCTGACCGAACCGGCCCGGCTCGCCGTGTTCGCCTTCGGCCGCTGGTGCCGCCGCCGGTTCCACCGCTGCGACCGCACGATCGTCGTCGGCGCGGGGAAGGTGGGGATCGACCTGGTCGGCGCGATGCTGGCGCACCCGGAGTTCGGCCTGCGGCCGGTCGGGTTCATCGACCCGGAGCCCGCGGTCGACGGCGCCGCCCTGCCGGTGCAGCTGATGGAGGAGGACCTGGCCGACGCGATCACCCGGTTGGGGGTCGGCACGGTCGTGCTGGCGTTCTCCCACGCCCGCGAGTCGTCGGTGGTCGACTCGGCCATCACCGCGCACCGGCTCGGCTGCACCACCCTGGTCGTGCCGCGGATGTTCGAGCTCTACCAGGACGGCCCGGACATCGAGCGGCTGCGCAGCTACCCGCTGATGAGGCTGGGCACCGCGCCGACCAGCCGGCCGAGCTGGTGGGTCAAGCGCGCCACGGACGTGCTGCTGGCCGCGGTCGCGCTGGTCGTGTTCGCGCCGGTGATCGGGCTG
Source organism: Actinosynnema sp. NPDC023658 (assembly GCF_040639995.1). Taxonomy (NCBI): domain Bacteria; kingdom Bacillati; phylum Actinomycetota; class Actinomycetes; order Pseudonocardiales; family Pseudonocardiaceae; genus Actinosynnema; species Actinosynnema sp. NPDC023658. The sequence continues at coordinate 2,783 of NZ_JBFAAX010000394.1, forward strand.
TGCGCGCTGGCCGTGCTGCTGGAGAGCGGTCGGCCGGTGATCTTCCGCCAGATCCGGGTCGGCATGGATGATCAGCCGTTCGTGTTGTACAAATTGCGCAGCGTGAGAATGAACGGCGAAGACGATTCCCAAGTCACCTGGTCAGTGGTCGGAGATCGCCGGGTCGGACCAGTGGGACGTTTTCTGCGTAGCACTTCCCTGGACGAGTTGCCCCAACTGTGGAACATCATCCGGGGCGACATGTCGATCGTCGGGCCGCGCCCGGAAAGGCCGGGTTTCGTGCGCGAGTTCTCGGCCATCCACGAGCTATACTGGGCGCGGCACCGTGTTCCCACGGGACTGACCGGGCTGGCGCAGGTGCACGGTCTTCGGGGTGACACCTCGATTGTCGACAGGTCCCGATACGACAACTACTACATAGCCAACTGGTCGTTGTGGCTGGACGTGAAAATCCTGTTGCAGACGGTGGGTGAGCTGTTGTGCCGAAGGAACCGCTGAACCGACGACGAACCCGCCGCGTCCTCGGCCTGCTGTGCGCCGCGGCGCTCCTGGTGCCGAGCGCGGCGTGCACCGTGGGCTTCGCCGCCGGCGGCTCGACGCCGCCCGACCCGCTCGGCCCGCTGCCGAAGGCGCTCGCGCCGTGCGGCTGGTGGTACGGCATCGGTGAACCGCCCTCCAACCGGGAGATCTCGTTCGCCGCGCAGCACTACAGCCTGGTGGTGCTCAACGCGACCGAGACGTCGTCGCTGCGCCTGCTCAAGCAGCTCAACCCCGAGGTCAAGGTGCTGGTCTACAAGGACTTCGCCAGCGCGCGCAACTACCCGGGCGCGATCGACGGCAACGTCGACGCACCGCTGCTGCCCACCGGCATCGGCTACTTCAAGGCGCAGCGCGAGAACCCGCACTGGTTCGCGGTCGACACGGCCGACAAGCGGATCGAGTGGAGCCCGTACCCGAAGCACTGGCAGATGACCGTGTGGGACCCGACCTACCAGAAGGCGTGGAGCGAGGCGGTCACCGCCGAGGTGGTGCGCGAGGGCTGGGACGGCGTGCTGGCGGACAACGACTTCAGCTCGCTGAAGTACTACTCCTCGGCCGTGCTCAAGGGCACGGCGGACGCGGCGGAGTCCGACCGGTTGATCCGCGAGGGCATGGATGCCTTCCTCACCACGGCGGGCGACGCCCTGCGCAAGGCCGGGAAGATGCTGATCCCCAACGTGTCGGAGTCGCACCTGACCGCCGGTCGGTGGACGGCGCACTCCCGGTACGACGGTGCGATGGAGGAGAACTTCGGCCTGCACGACGACGGCACGGGCGAGCTGCTCACCTTCAAGGGCAACGAGTGGAAGGAACTGCGGTCGCAGGCCGCGCTCGGTGAGACGTGGCTCCTGCTGATCACCCACACGAAGGGCTCCCGGGAGGAACGCGTCGGTTACGCCACGGCGGCGCTGCTGGCGAGCCCGTACACGTGCTGGTCCGGCGCGACGACGAAGGACTACCGCAACCCGGACTGGTCGCGCTACCAGGACGCCGACCTGGGTGAGGCCACCGAGACGGCGAACCGGCTGCCGTCGGGCGTGTGGGACCGGCGGTTCACCGGCGGGTACGTGGCGGTGAACCCGACCGGGACGCCCGCCAGGATCACGCCGCCGCCGGGGCTGGTCACCGTCGACGGCGGTGCCGCCGCACCGGCCACCCTCGAGCTGGCCGGGGGCGACGCGGTGGTCCTGGTCAAGCCCACGGGCTCCACGACGACCGCGAACACGCCGACCACCACCTCGACCACCACGACCGCTCCGGCGACCACCACGACGTCGACCACCACCACCACCACGACGGACACCTCGACCACGACGCCGACGCCGACGACGGGCAGCACCACGCCCACGACGTCGGACACCGCGGAGCCGACCACCAGCCCTACGACGACCAGCCCTGCGACGACGAGCCCCGCGACGATCCCGTCGTGACCGGCGCCCACCCCACGACCTCGCGGTAGAGGGCGAGGTGGCGGCGCGCGCACACGTCCGGCGCGAACCGCTCCCGCGCCCGTTCCGCGAGCCGGAGCCCGATGCCGGCGGGGTCGGGTTCCGCGAACAGGGCGCACAGCCTGGCCGCCAGCTGGTCGACGTCACCCGGCGCGGCCAACGCGCCGCCGTCACCCGTTCCGGTGCTCCCGAGCATGTCGGCCACGCCGCCGGTGTCCGTCGCGACCACGGGCTTGCCCGCCGCCATCGCCTCGGCCACCACCAGCGGCTGCTGCTCCATGGTGGACGGCAGCACGAGCGCGTCGTGGTGCCGCAGCAGGTCCGGCACGTCGGCGCGGAACCCCAGGAACGTCACCCGCCCGCCCAGCGCACCGGCCAGCTCCTCGGCCCGCACCCGCTCGGGGCCGTCACCCACCACGGTCAACGTGGCGTCCACCGGCATCACGCCCGGCAGCGCCAACGCCGCCAGCAGCGTCGCCAACCCCTTGCGCTCCACCAGCAGGCCGACGAACACCAGCCGCCGCACCGGCCCGACCGGAGGCTGCACGTGCGCGGGCTCCACGCAGTTGTCGATGTGCGCCAACCGGGTGCCGGGCACCCTGAGCCGGGTCGACAGGAACCGGCCGATGGCGGGCGCGGGCAC
>NZ_JBFAAX010000395.1:0-5374 GCF_040639995.1 Actinosynnema sp. NPDC023658
GGCCTCCGCGCGGACTCCGGTCAGGTCCGCGGGACCTCCGGGTCGACCTCCGGGTCGTCGGACCGGTCGGGCTCGGGGATCTCGTCACCGATCAGCGTGCGGTACTCGTCGACCTCCTGCGGGGTGGGGTCGATCGGTGCTTCCTCAGCGATCTCGTCCGGGTCGACCGGCTCCTCTGGTGCAGTCATGGCGGCTGGTTACCCGGTGTGCGCGCGGTCGAACGGGGTAACCACCAGAGCGTGACCATCCACGCGAGACGAGACGTGCCCGCCCTGCCCGACCTGGTGTTCAACGCCGCCGCGGACCCCGCGCGCCTGGCGTCCTGGCTGCCCTCGCCGTACCAGGTGATCGGCCGGTCGGACGACGTGCTGATCCTGCGCGAGCACGACGTGCCGCACCAGGTCAGCCTCGCCGCCGACTACGACCTGCTGCTCCTGACCTGGGAACCGCTGGCCGGGCACGGCTGCCGCGGCGAGCTGCGCGTCTCCCTGGCCGGCGCGGCGGGCAGCGTCGCGGAGCTCAGCGTGGACGACTGCCCCGACGACCAGCTCCCCACCCGCCTGCTCGAAGCGCTGGCGAATGAGGTTGAGCGGAACCTCACCGCCGGCTGATCATCAGGCGGTGGACCTCCGCCCCGCCCGGCCCGACGAGCTGCCGCTGCTGCCCCCGGTCGAACAGGCCTCCGGTGAGCTGTTCCGCGACTTCGGCATGCCGGAGATCGCCGACGACGACCCGATGCCGTTGAGCACCCTGGAACACCTGCACGTCTGGGTGGCCGCCGACCCGCACCCGGTGGCGTGGGTCGCGGTCGAGGTGGTCGACGGCGCGGCGCACGTCGAGCAGATCAGCGTGCACCCCGACCACGCCCGGCGCGGCCTCGGCGCGGCGCTGCTCGACCACGTCGAGCGGTGGGCCGCCGCACGGGGCCTGGACGCGCTGACCCTCACCACGTTCCGCGACATCCCGTGGAACGGCCCGTACTACCGGCGGCTCGGGTTCCGGGAGGTCGAGCACCCCTCGCCGGGTCTGGTGGCGATCGTCGCGGCCGAGACCGCGCGGGGGCTGGACCCCGCGACGCGCGTTTGCCTCCGCCGGCCGGTCCGCCCCGGTGTCCGGGCGGGATACTGAAGGGGAAGCCCTCCCCCGGCCGGCTGTTCGGAGGTTCACCAGGTGGTCGACTTCGTGCACGAGGCCCTGCTCTACCGCGACGACGAGCAGTACCTCGCGGGGACCGTGCCGTTCGTGCGCGAAGGGCTGGCCGCGGGCGAGCAGGTGCTGGTGGCCGTGCCGCAGCGGGGCATCGACCTGCTGCGCGGCGCGTTGGGCGGCGAGGGCGAGCTGGTCGAGTTCCTGGACATGCGACGCGCCGGGCGCAACCCGGGTCGCATCATCCCCGGCGTGCTGGCCGCGTTCACCGACAACGCCGCGTCCGCCGGCGCGCGGGTGCGGATCATCGGGGAGTCGGTCTGGCCGGAGCGCACCGAGCTGGAGTACCCGGCGTGCGTGCAGCACGAGGCGCTGGTCAACACCGCGTTCGAGGAACGCCCGGCGTGGATCCTGTGCCCGTACGACGCGGCGAACCTGCCGCCGGAGACGGTGCACGACGCGGAGTCCACGCACCCGGTCGTGGTCGAGGAGCGGCAGCGCAGGCCCAGCACCGACTACCGCGAGCCGTTCCTGACCGCCGAGGAGTTCAACCGGCCGCTGCCCGCGCCGCCACCGGACGCGCTGACCAGCCCGTTCGACCTCGACGGCCTGAGCACCGCCCGCGCGCTGGTGGCCCGGTTCGCCACCGGGGTCGGCCTGACCGCCGACCAGGTGGAGGACCTGGTCCTCGCGGTCAACGAGCTGACCACCAACAGCGTCGTGCACGGCGGCGGCTCCGGCACGCTGCTGGTGTGGCGGGAGGGCGGCGCGGTGGTGTGCGAGGTGCGCGACGCGGGCCGGATCGCGAACCCGATGATCGGCAGGCGCAACCCCGGCGCGAGCGCGCGCGGCGGGTACGGCGTGATGCTGGTGAACCTGCTGTGCGACCTGGTCCGCGTGCACAGCCGCGAGGACGGCACGGCGATCCGCGTCTACGTCGGCTGACCCGGTACGTCGGCCGACCCGGTGCGTCCGCTCATCCCGGCCGCGGGATGTGTCCTTGCCCACCACCCGACCCCGGTCCGGGCGGATCTTCGCTGGTCGTCGATCGAGTACCGCCGGAATTCCGAAGCACCGCACCCGTGCGGCCCGGCAGAATCGGACAGGTGACTCCCGCACTCCTGCTCGCCCACGGCGCCGGCGGCACGGTCCGCGCGAACTTCAGCCCGCTCATCCCGCAGCTGTCGCGCAAGCGCAAGGTGCACGCGGTGGACTTCCCCGGCTCCGGCACGACCCCGCGCGCGACCGAGCCCCTGGAGCTGGACGACCTGGCCGACCGGCTGGTCGCCGCGGCCGACGGCGAGGAGCGGTTCGCGGTCGTCGGCTACTCGATGGGCTGCGCGGTGGCGGTCCGCGCGGCCCGACGGCACCCGGAACGCGTGACGGCCCTGGTGCTCACCGCCGGGTTCGCCCGCCTCGACGACCGGAGCCGGGAGCTGAACGAGCAGTGGCGCCGGCTGCTGGACGGCGACCGCGCCGAGCTGGCCCGCTTCCTGCTGCCGATCGCGCTCGGTGAGCCGTTCCTGCGCCGGATGACGGCCGAGCAGACCGCAGGTCTCCTGGAGCTGCTCGCGCTCACCATCCCGCCCGGCACGCCGGAGCAGGTGGACCTGGTGCTGCGGACCGACCTGCGCGAGGAGCTGCCGTCGTTGACCGTGCCGACGCTGGTGATCGGCACCAAGCACGACCGGCTGATCGCCCCCGGCACCACGCGCGAGCTGGCCGACCTCATCCCCGGCGCCCGCTGGGCGGAGCTGGACAGCGGCCACTCGCCCGCGGTCGAGGCGCCCGCCGAGTGGGCCCGGCTGATCGAGGAGTTCCTGGACCACACCGACACCCACGTCTGACCGCGAGCCCGCAGCACGGGCCGCGCGGTTTCCCAATCCGGATTCGCACCACCGGATTCGCAGCACCGGTTCGCGGACCGACCGCGGTGCGCGCCTTGCGGTTCGTGGATCACCCGGTTTGCCCGTACCCCGGTCGGGTTAACCACGCCGCATGACCAACACGCTCGTCCTCGACGTGGACGGCACGCTGGTGGACACCAACTACCACCACGCGGTCGCCTGGTTCCGCGCCTTCCGCCGCTTCGACATCACCGTGCCGACCTGGAAGCTGCACCGGGCCATCGGGATGGGCGGGGACAAGCTCGTCGCCGCCGTCGCCGGTGATCGCATCGAGCAGGAGCACGGCGACGACCTGCGCAAGGCGTGGGAGGCCGCGTTCGAGCCGATGCTGGCCGAGATCAGGCCGCTGGAGGGCGCGCACCGCCTGGTCTCCGCGGCCCTGGAGCAGGACTTCCAGGTGGTGCTGGCCAGTTCGGGCAAGCGCCACCACGTCGACCACTACCTGAAGCTGATCGACGCGGCCGGCATCACGTCCACCTCGGCGGACGACGTCGAGGAGTCCAAGCCCGCGCCGGACCTCATCGAGGTGGCGTTGCGGCGGGTCGACGCGAGCGGTCGCGCGGTGGTCATCGGTGACTCGGTGTGGGACTGCGAGGCCGCCCGCCGGGCGGGCAAGCCGGTCGTATCCCTCCTCACGGGTGGTTTCAGCGAGGCCGAGTTGCGGGAGGCCGGGGCGTCGGCAGTCTACGAAGAGCTCGACCGGTTGCGGGCGGACCTCACCGACCTGCCGATGGCGTAGGAGGAAGCGTGCGGATCGGCTACACCCTGATGACCGAGCAGGCGGGGCCGCGGGAGCTGGTCCGGCACGCCGCGCTCGCCGAGCAGGCCGGTTTCGACTTCGAGGTGATGAGCGACCACTACTCGCCCTGGCTGGACGAGCAGGGGCACGCGCCGTACGCGTGGAGCGTGCTCGGCGCGGTCACGCAGGTGACGGAGCGGGTCGAGCTGATGACCTACGTGACGTGCCCGACGGTGCGCTACCACCCGGCGGTCGTCGCGCAGAAGGCGGCGACCGTGCAGCTGCTGTCGGGCAACCGGTTCACTCTCGGCCTGGGTGCCGGTGAGAACCTGAACGAGCACGTGGTCGGCCGCGGCTGGCCGCCGGTGAACGTGCGGCACGAGCTGCTGCGCGAGGCGGTGGAGATCATCTCCCAGCTGTTCGACGGCGGGTACGTCAACTACTCGGGCCAGCACTTCCGGGTGGACTCGGCGAAGCTGTGGGACCTGCCCGAGCAGCGCGTGCCGATCGCGGTCGCGGTGTCGGGCGGGCAGTCGGTGCGGACGTTCGCGCCGCTGGCCGACGCGATGGTGGCGACCGAGCCGGACGCGTCGCTGAGCCAGGAGTGGGACGTCTTCCAGGGCCGCACCTCCCGCAAGATCGGTCAGCTGCCGATCTGCTGGGACCCGGACCGGGACGCCGCGGTCGAGCGGGCGCACGAGCAGTTCCGGTGGTTCGGCGGTGGCTGGAAGGTCAACTCCGAGCTGCCCGGGACGTCCGGTTTCGCCGGTGCGACGCAGTTCGTGCGGCCGGAGGACGTGGCCGCCCAGATCCCGTGCGGACCGGACGTCGGTCCCGTGGTGGAGGCGGTGGCGAAGTTCCGCGAGGCCGGTTTCACCGACCTGGCGCTGGTGCAGATCGGCGGCGACCACCAGGCGGACTTCCTGGACTTCGCGAAGGGCGAACTCCTCCCCGCCCTCCACTGACACCGCGCCACCACCGCTCCCCCCACCGCTCGACGACGGCAGTCCCGGCGCGGCACAGCGGAGGCGGTCAGCCCTTGCCGCTCCCCGAACGGGGGTTGGTCGGCGGCTGGACGGGTCCCGGCTCGGCCTGGGTCGGCAGGACCACCGCAGGTCCGTTCGTCGGCAGTCCGGTCGGCTGCCCGCGGCCGGCGGTGCTGTTGTCCTGGGTCGAGCCGTTCTGGGTCGTGCCGGTAAGGGCCGCACCGGTGGTCCCGTGGTCCCCACCACCGACGTCCGTGCCGCCCTGCTTCGGGGTGCCCTGGACCCCCGTCGTGACCGGCGAGCCCGACCGGTCGTCCGGCACGGTCACCCCGTCGCTGGTCTGAGCGTGCTCCACGACGGGTTCGGCCACCGTGCTGGTCGTCCTCGGGTCGGCATGGTCTTCGGACCCCCGCTCGGGCGGTCCGCCCCACACCAGGAAGCCCGTCAGCGCCAGCGCACCGGCCGCGACGAGCGCCCCGGCCAGCACCGCGCGGTTGCCGATCCGGCGGCCCTCGGGCTCGGCCGCGGGCCGGTCCGCCACCACCACCTCCGCCAACGGCGGCAGGCCGACGCTCGCCCGCTGCGCCCGCGTGAGC
>NZ_JBFAAX010000396.1:0-5322 GCF_040639995.1 Actinosynnema sp. NPDC023658
CTCCCCGCACGGCGCGGCCCCGGCCGGCAGCGGCCCCTGTCCGGGTGCGGAACCGCCCCCCGCGGGAACCCGGCGGCTCGACGGGCGGGCGGGCGCCCGGGTCGGCTCCCGCCCGCCCGCACCCTCGCGACCGGTCGACCCGGCGCGTCAGAACGCGATGGACCAGGCGTCGATGGTGCCGGTGTCGTAGGTGTTGACGTCCTTCACCCGCAACTTCCACGCGCCGTTCTTGGTCTCCGCCGACGTGTCCACCTTGAACGTCTGGTGGATGCCGTCCGCGGAGTTCTCGCCGTTCGCGGGCCGCAGCGGGAACACCGCGCCGCCGGGACCGACCAGGTCCACCGCGAGGTCCGCGGTGTACGGGTGCACGATGTCCACCTTCACCGAGGTCGTCGGGGTGCCCTTGCCCTCGCAGTCGGCCACGGTGATCGTCGACGTCACCGCCTCGCCCGCGTCGGGGATCGCCACGTCGTCGGCGTTCGACCCGCCGGCGCAGGTCGGGGGCTTGGGGTCGTCACCGCCGATGAACCCGCTGAACAGCAGCTTGTTCGGCGAGCTGCCGCCCGGGTTCTTGACCACGTCGCCGACGGCGTTGTCGACCAGGGCCTTGGCCACGTCGGCCGGTGCGGCCAGCTTGTCGGCCCCCAGGTACAGCGCGGCCGCGCCCGCCACGTGCGGCGACGCCATCGACGTGCCGCTGATCGTGCGCTCACCGCCGTTGTTCCAGGTCGAGGTGATGTTCAGGCCGGGCGCGAAGATGTCGGTGCAGCGGCCGAAGTTGGAGAAGCTCGCCTTGTTGTCCGCGTTGTCGGTCGCGTTGGCCGTGATCGCCTCCGGCGTGCGCGCCGGCGAGGTGTTGCAGGCGTCGCGGCCGTCGTTGCCGGAGGCCACGGCGACGGTGACGCCGGCCGCGACGAGCTTCTTGACCGCGTCGTCCACCGAGGTGTTGGCCGAACCGCCGAGGCTCATGTTGGCGACGGCGGGCTTCGCCGCGTGCTGCGCCACCCAGTCCAGGCCGCCGACGATCTGCGACCACTGACCGGAACCCTGGCAGTTGAGCACCCGCACGCCGACCAGCTTCACGGCCTTGGCCAGGCCGTAAGTGGTGGAGCCGATGGTGCCCGCCACGTGGGTGCCGTGACCGTGGCAGTCCTGCGCTTCCCCGTCGTTGTCGATGAAGTCGTGTCCGTCGGTCGCCCGGCCGCCGAAGTCGGTGTGCGCCTTGTGGATGCCGGTGTCGATCACGTACGCCGTGACGCCTTCGCCCTTGCTCTTGTAGTTGTACTTCTTGTCCAGCGGCAGGTTCTTCTGGTCCACCCGGTCCAGGCCCCACGTCGGGTTCTCCTGGGTGTCGGTGGCGTGCGCGGTGCCGTCCTGCTCGACGTACCGCACCGACGGGTCGGCCGCGAGCCTGCGCGCCTGCGCCACGCTCATGGCGGCCGAGAACCCGCGCAGGGCGGTGGTGTAGGTCAGCTTCACCTCGCCGCCGTACCTGGTGACCAGCTCCTCGGCCACCTGCGGCGTCTGCTCCATGCTGACCGCGTTCTCCCGCAGCGCCACGATGTAGCTGCCCTCCACCGCCTCCGGCTGGTCGGTGCCGAGGACGGTGCCCTCCGGTTGCCGGGAGGCGTAGCCGTGGCCGATCCCGATCAGCAGCAGGGCCGCCGTCGCCAGGCAGGCGGTGAGGACCCGTCGCCGGGTCGAGCGAGCGTCTCGCATCGGTCGTCTCCGTTCCACTCGGCCGCCCAGCAGGGGTGTTGGTGAAGACCGGCGGCCATGTGGACCCACCCTCCGGTGACGGGAACCCCTACCAACCCGGACAGCGGCACGCAGGGCTGCGCGAAGCGACGGGCCGGTGATCTCCGGAGGTCGACGGGGTCGTCATGCCGTTCGACTACCCGGCGCAGTGCGCGATCATGCATCCGGAGCAGTCACTGGATCGGGCGAACGGCCGCGTCGACTGCCCCGATAGGCCCTCTCCCGGGCACGGGCGAGCACGGCGGGCGCCAGGTCCAAGCCCGCCGGTCGGTTCCGGACCGGGTCGAGCGCGGGCAGGTCCCGGTCGACGTCCAGCGGTCGGACGACGAGCCTGCCGACCGGCCGCCACGGTCCGCCGACCTCCAGCGTGAACCCGAGCTCGGCGGGCAGGTCGTCCAGCGCCGCCGACGCGGTCCGCCGCGGGTCGGGCACCGCGGCCAGCCACACCAGCCGACCCTGCCAGCGGAACGGGGTGATGCTGCCGTACCGGGCGCTGGTCCACGTCCGCGCGGGCCGCGGCAGCACGCGGGCGAAGGAGGTGGACAGCAGCACGTCCCACGGTCCCGGCAACCGGAACGCCAGGCCGAGCACGTCGGGCAGCCCGCCCGGCGTGCCCGCGCCCTTGGACAACCGGCCCGCCACCTCGGTCTCCCCGACCGGCAGCGGCAGGGCGGGGTCGTAGGTCGTGGTCAGCGTGCCCTCGAACCACCGGCCGCGCGGGTGGAAGGCCTTGGCGTCCCGTGCGGCGGCCAGCGCCCGGAACGCGGGCTCGACGAGGTCAGGCACGGCCCGCACCCCGGTCGTCCTCCCACGCCGACGCGACCGCGCGGAGGCGCGGCCCCGGGGGCGACCAGTGGTCAGCGTCGTTCACCGGCACGGAGTCCGCCTCGCTCCCCTTGTCCACCAACAGGCCGTAGCGCCACAGCACGAGGTGCGGCACGCCACCGCCGCGCGCACCGGGTGCTCGGACGCGTGATCACCCGTGCGGATCACCTCGCCCGCGGCGGTGGTCCCGCTCGACTACCCCGCGACCGACCCCCGAAACGGGCTGTCACCCGAGGTCACCAGCCCGAGCCGACCTTCCCGTCACCGCTCGCGCCGGCCCGCCCGTCCTCCGCGCCGCCCCGCGCGTCGCCGCCGGGTCCCGGGCGTCCGCCACCCCTGGACACCACCCGCCGACCGCGCCCGGCAGCGGCACGACCGTCGCCCACCACCGCACCCGTCGACACGACACGCCCGTCACCGCCCGAAGCGGCGCGGGCGGTCGCCGCCGCGCGTTCCTCGACGCTCGTCACGGCACGACCGGTCGCCGCCGACACCACGTCCGGGTACCGCGGGAACAGCCGGTCCAGGTCCGTGCGCTCGAACACCCGCCGCACGTGCGGCGGCACGGCGGCCAGCCGCAGCCAACCGCCCGCCCGCTGGGCCCTCGCCCTCGTGCGGACCAGCGCGCTCATCGCCTGCGCACCGCAGAACGCCACCCCGGACATGTCCAGCACGACCCGGTCGCGTCCCTCGGTGATCAAGCGGTCCATCCGGTCCAGCACCCGACGCGCGCCCGCCAGGTCCAACTCCCCGGTCGCCACGACCACCGCGCACCCCGTCCGGTGGGCCTCGACCGACAGCGCCAGCATCCCGACCCCTTCACGCCACCCTGCAGTACTCGTCGTCATCGCCCGTCCCGATCAGGGACAACAACAGCCCTTCCCTCGTCGACCAGGGGCATATCCGCACCTCGTCGTGCCCGGTGGCCACCATCAACGCCTCCGCGACCAGCGCACCCGCCAGCGACTGCCCGGCGCGGTGCCGGGAGATGCCCGGCAGGCGGGCCCGCTTGGGCGCGGGCATCCGGGCCAGCCTGGGTATCCAGCCGCGCAGGTCGGCCAGGCGCAGGGTGCGCGGCACGAACGGGCCCTCGTGCTGCGGTCGGGCGCCGGCCAGCCGCGCCAACTGCTGGAACACCTTCGAGCAGCCGACGGCCCGGTGGTCGGAGAGGGACGCACCCTCCAGCGCCGCCACCACGCGGTCGTGCACCAGCACCTGACCGCGGGCCAGGCCGCGGTGGTCGCGCGCCAGGGCCCGGTCCAGGTCGAGGCGACGGGTCACCGCGCGGGCCCCGAGCGGCAGCGAACGGGTCAGCGACGGCTCCACGTCCTCACCCGCCGCGAGTTCCACCGTGCCGCCGCCGACGTCGAGCACCAGCATCGGGCCGAGGTGCCAGCCGAACCACTGCCGGGCGGCCCGGTACGCCAGTCGGGCCTCTTCCCTGCCCGGCAGCACGCGCAGCTCGGTGCCGGTGCGCCTGGCGACCTCGGAGATGACCTGGTCGGCGTTGGGCGCGTCGCGGATGATCGAGGTGGCGAACGGCACGATCCCGGACACGCCGGCCCGTTCGGCTATCCGGTGCGCGGTGCGGACGGCGTTCACGACCTGGTTGACGCCTTCCGGCCGGAGTCGGTTGTGCCGGTCGAGCGCCTGGTCGAGCCGGAGGCGGGTCTTGTGCGAGAGGACCGGGTGCAGCGGCGAGCCGGAGACCACGACGAGGTGTGCGCTGAAGCAGCCGACGTCGAGCACACCGACCTGTCCCGGTCTTCCGGACATACGTCACCACCATCCGCGAGTGAGAGGTACCGGACGGGGTGCCCGCCGGCGCGTCGGGTGAAACGCGATTGGGTGATCCGACTGCGGGTAGTTCACGACCATGAGTTCTCCGGAGAGGCCGTTGGCGGTGGTGACCGGCGCGTCCAGCGGGATCGGGCTGGAGCTGGCGAGGGTGTTCGTCGAGCACGGGTTCGACCTGGTCGTGGCGGCCGAGAACGACCTGGTGCACGACGTGGCGCGGGAGTTGGCGTCCGGTGGGGCGCGGGTCGACCCGGTGCGGGCGGACCTGGCCACGTTCGCGGGCAACGAGGACCTGGTCGCGGTGGTCGAGGGCGTCGGGCGGCCGGTGGACGCGTTGGCGATCAACGCCGGGGTGGGCATCGGCGGCGACTTCGTGGACGACAGCGACCTGCGCTCGCACCTGCGGGTGGTGGACCTCAACATCGGGTCGGCGGTGCACCTGGCGAAGCGGCTGGTGCCCGCGATGGTCGAGCGCGGGTCCGGCCGGGTGCTGATCACCTCGTCGGTGGCGGCGACCGCGCCCGGACCGTTCCACTCGGTGTACGCGGCGTCGAAGGCGTTCCTGGCGTCGTTCTCGCAGTCGTTGCGGGAGGAGCTGCGCGACAGCGGGGTGACCGTGACGGCGCTGATGCCGGGCCCCACGGACACCGACTTCTTCCGCCGGGCGGGCATGACCGACACCAAGGTCGCGACCGGCCCCAAGGACGACCCGGCGGACGTCGCGCGGGCCGGGTTCAAGGCCCTGATGGACGGTGACGACCACGTGGTGGCCGCGTCGTTGCGCACCAAGGCGCAGGCGGTCGCGGGCCGGGTCGTGCCCGACCCGGTGAAGGCGCGGGCGATGCGCGGGATGGCCGGGCCTCAGCAGCGGCTCGCCGCCGGTGAACCGGACGTCGGTCACGCCCAGGTCGGTCACCGCGATGCGGATGAGCCGGACGAGCT
>NZ_JBFAAX010000397.1:0-5314 GCF_040639995.1 Actinosynnema sp. NPDC023658
CACGCGGTCGTTGTGGTCGGCCCCGGTGACCTCGACCGCCCGCGCGCCCGCCGCCGTCGCCACCGCGCGGCTCTGCCCGGGTGGTACGACCGTGTCGGCCGTGCCGTAGACGACGGTGACGGGTGCGTCGACGTGCGCCACGTGCCGCTGCACGGGGAACTCGTCCAGCAGCAGCCACCGGACCGGCAGGAACGGGTAGTGGTGCGCGCCGACCGAGGCGAGGTCCGTGAACGGCGAGCGCAGGACCAGCCCGGCGGGCGGGTGCTCGGTGGCGAGCTCCGCCACGACCGCCGCGCCGAGGCTCTCCCCGAAGTACAGCAGCCGCCCGGGTGGCACCCCGGCGTCCCGCACGAGGAACTCGCGGGCCGCGCGCACGTCCAGCGCCAGGCCGGCCTCGGTCGGGTCGCCGGGGTTGCCGCCGTAGCCGCGGTAGTCCAGCAGCAGCACGGACAGGCCGCGCGCGGTGAGCGCACGGGCGAGCGGGACGCGCAGGTGGCGGTTCCCGGCGTTGCCGGGCGCGACGAGCACGGTGGCGCGCGCCGGGTCGACCGGGAAGTGCCAGGCCGTCAGCCGCAGGCCGTCGCCGGTGGTCAGGGTGACGTCCCGCCCGCCGGCCACCACCTCGCCCGCCGCCGGCAGCGGCCCGCCGGACGGCAGGAAGACGAGCTTGCGCTGGAACGCGAAGGCGCCACCGAACACCACGGCCACGATGATGACGACCGTCGAGACCCCGGACAACACCCGCCTGCGCACAGCCCCATCATGCGTGCCGCCGGGTGTGGACAGCGGCGTGGCGGTGGTGGTCCGGCTGGTCCGGGGTCGTGCTCCCGGTCGCCTCAGCCCGGGGTGGTCGGTGGGGCGGCCGTCGTGGTGGACGAGGCGGAGGTCGAGGTCGTCGGGTCGGGGCGCTGGGTCAGGGTCGGCGTCGGCACCGGGTTCGCGGTGGACGTGACCAGCGGCTGCGGTTCGTCCTGGGTCGTCACGCCGCACGCGCCGACCAGCGACAACGCGACCAGCAGGCACGCGATCCTCATCGTCCGGCCTCCGGGATCTCCACCACGAACCGGGCGCCGCCGCCCGGCCGGTCCTCCACGCGCACCGTGCCGCCGTGCCGCTGCACGTGCTGCGCCACCAGCGCCAGGCCGAGGCCGCTGCCGGTGTCCGCGCCGCGCCGGCCCGCCCGCGCACCCCGGTCGAAGCGGTCGAAGATGCGGTCGCGCAGCTCGGGCGGGACGCCCGGCCCGGCGTCGTCCACCTCGATCCTGGCCACGCCGTCCCGGGAGAGCACCCCGATGCGCACGACGCCGCCCGCGTGCCGCTCGGCGTTGTCGAGCAGGTTGACGACCGCCCGGTCCAGGCGGCGGCGGTCACCGAGCACCTCCGGCGGCGGCGACGCGGTGTCCAGCGGGACCGGCCCGCCCGGACGGGCCGCGACGACGTTGATCACCAGCGAGACCAGGTCGATGGTCTCCAGCTCCGGGTCGTCGGCCTGCTGGTCGGCGCGCGAGATCTCCAGCAGGTCCACCACCATCCGCGCGAACCGGTCCACTTCGGACGTCAGCAGGTCGAGCGCCTTGCCCGCCGTGCCGGGCACCTCGACGCGACGGCGGCGCAGCACCTCGGCGGCGTTGACCATGGTCGTCAACGGCGACCGCAGCTCGTGGCTGACGTCGCCGGCGAACCGCGCGTCCCGCCGCACGCGCTGCTCCAGCGCGTCGGCGGTCGCGTTGAACGTGGTGGCCAGCGAGGTCAAATCCGGATCGGTCTGGGTGGGCAGACGGGCACCCAGGTCACCGCCCGCGATCCGGGAGGCGGCCCTGGTCAGCGCGGTCAACGGGCGCAGCGCCCGCCGGCTCGCCCACGAGCCCAGCGCCACCCCCAGCAGGCCGCTGACCACCGTCACGGCCACCAGCAGGGCGCTGAGGAACCGGAACGTCCGGTCCAGCTGCACGAGCGGCGCCAGCTCGACGTAGGCGCCCTCGGTCGACTCGATCGGCAGCGTCACGGCCAGCACCGGGATGCCGTCCGCGACGAGCCGCTGCGCGGCGGGCGTGCCCGCGCGGCCCAGGTCGACCAGCCGCCGGGGCAGCGCCTGCGCGTCCACCTGCCGCCCGCTGGTGAGCACCTGGCCGCCGTGGAACAGCAGGATGGTGGAGTCCGGGCCGGTGGTGAGGCCGGTCAGCAGCCCGGTCAGGCCGTCGGAGCCCGCGCTCAGCGCCGCGTCGACCAGCCGCACGTTGACCTCGGCCTGCCGCACCGCGCTCTGCTCGCGCTGGCGCAGCATGTAGCCGGAGGTCAGGTTCCAGACCGCCACCGCGACGGCGCTGGTCAGCAGCACCGAGCCCAACCCCATCACCAGCGCGACGCGCCAGCGCAGCGAGAACCGGGGCATCACGTGTCCATCCGGTAACCCGCCCCGCGCACGGTCACGACCAGGGTCGGCTCGTCCGGGTTCTCCTCCACCTTGCGGCGCAGCCGGCGGATGTGCACGTCCAGCAGCCGGGTGTCACCGAAGTAGTCGTAGCCCCACACGCGTTGCAGCAGCTGCTCGCGGGTGACGATCCGGCCGCCCGCCGACGCCAGCTCCACCAGCAGGCGGAACTCCGTCCGGGTCACGTGCACCTCGCTGCCGCGGCGCTGCACGGTGCCCGCGTCGGGCCGGATCTCCAGGTCCCCGACGCGGATCACCTCCTCGTGCCGCCCGCCGCCGCGCCTGCGCAGCAACGCCCGGATCCGCGCCGCCAGCACGCTCGCCACCAGCGGTTTCGTCACGTAGTCGTCCGCGCCCGCCTCCAACCCGGCGATCACGTCGGTGGCGTCGGGGCGCGCGGGCTCGACGGTGATCGGCAGGTCGCCGCGCGCCCTCAGGGTGCGGCACACCTCCAGCCCGTCGACGCCGGGCAGCATCAGGTCCAGCAGCACCACGTCGAACGTGGTGGTCTCCAGCAGGTCGAGCGCTTCCTCGCCCGACATCGCGTCGCTGACGGCGAAGCCCTCGTCGGCCAGGGCGAGCCCGAGCGCCTGCCGGATGTGCTCGTCGTCCTCGACCAGCAGTACGGACAAGTCCATGGCCCCGGATCCTCGCGTTGGGTGGGCACCAGACTGCCCGACGCCGCCCACGCCCGCCGGGATCGCAAGCTGATCGCAAGGTTCGACGGGCCCGTTCCGGGTCACAGTGGTGCCCGGCAGCACGAGAATTCCGGGTGCACGACCAGGCGCCGGTCGCGAGGAGGCGGCCGGCCCCTGCCCCGCACCCGACGAGGAAGTCGACACCCCCCTGTGACCGCCATCCCCGGTGACCACGACGAATCCGCGCTCGTGCTGATCTGCGACCACTGCGGACGTGCCCACCACCGGTCCGACGAGGCCGCGACCACGTGGAAACCGCTGTGGGAGCAGGCCGTCGCCGCCGGGTGGCACGGCCGGGACCGCCCGGTCGGCCCCCACTTCTGCTTCCGCTGCGCCGGCTGAGCCGACCCCGCCTGCACCGCCCGACCTCGGCCCCGCCCGTCCTCTTGGGACGACGCGCCGGGCGCACGCCGCTGCCCGGCGACCAATACAGTACGGGGGTAGGGTGCACCCATGACCTGCCCGTCGGTGACGGCGGTCACCCGGCCTGACGTCCGAGTTGACTCAGGTACCCCCTGGGGGTATGAATATCCCTGACGGGAACGCGACGGGTGGCCGAAGGGAGTCCGGAGATGCCGGGTTACACCGCGGACAAGGATGCCGTCCTCAAGCGCCTGCGCCGGGTCGAGGGGCAGGTCCGCGGGTTGCAGCGGATGGTCGCGGACGACGAGTACTGCATCGACGTCCTGACCCAGATCGCCGCGGCGACCAAGGCACTGCAGGCGGTCTCCCTGGGGCTGCTCGACGAGCACCTGAAGCACTGCGTCGCCGACGCCCTCACGCAGGGTGGCGAAGGCGCCGACGCCAAGGTCCGCGAGGCGAGCGAGGCGATCGCGCGCCTGGTGCGGTCCTGAACCGGAAACGACGAACGAGGAGCACCCGATGGCCGAGTCCACTTACACCGTCACCGGCATGACGTGCAGCCACTGCGTGGCGTCCGTGACCGAGGAGGTCACCAAGATTGGCGGCGTGACCGGTGTGGCCGTCGACCTGCCGACCGGCGCGGTCAAGGTGACCAGCGACGAGCCGGTCGCGGAGGCGGACGTGCGGGCGGCCGTCGAAGAGGCGGGCTACGCGCTCGCCGGCTGACGCCGCGAGACGACGGCGCGTGGAGAACGCGCGGAACGACAGCACGACAACGGCATGACCGCGGCACCCCCGGTGGTAACCGGTGGGTGCCGGGTCGAGCCGGCCTGGTGTGGACCGAGCTGCCCGCGCTGGTGGCGGCGCTCGACGCGGACGAGGACCTGCGGGCGGTCGTCCTGCGCGGCGCGGGGGAGTGCTTCAGCGGCGGGTTGGACCTGCGCTGGTACCTGCCGCACTACCGCAGGCTCGCCCGCCGGGCCGACCTGCCCGCGAGGCTGCTGGCCGAGGCGACCGCGATGCAGGACGCGCTGGGCGCGGTCAACCGCAGCAGGCTCGCGTGGGTCGCCGCCGTCCACGGGCCGTGCGTCGGCGCGGGGCTCGACCTCGCCTCGGCGTGCGACATCCGGCTCGCGTCGGCCGTGGCGTCGTTCTCGCTGCGCGAGGTGCGGCTGGGCATCGTGGCCGACCTGGGCGCCCTCCAGCGGCTGCCCCACGTCATCGGTACGGCCGCCACCAGGGAACTGGCCCTCACCGGCCGCGACGTCGACGCCGCCGAGGCGCTGGCGCTGCGGCTGGTGACCAGGGTCGCCCACGACGCCGACGCGCTGTGGGAGGACGCCCGCGCCACCGCCTGGCAGATCGCCGGGCACCCGCCCGCCGCGGTCGCCGGCATCAAGGCCGTGCTCGACCGCACCAGGGACCTGCCCGTGGCCGACGGACTGCGGCACGTCGCGCTGTGGAACGCCGCGTTCCTGCCGGGCCCGCAGCTGCCCGACCTGCTCGCCGCCGCACTCAAGTCATCCCACCGACCAGGAGGAAACCCATGAGCCAGCCCACCGCGCTGTGGTTCAGCGCCCTGACCCGGTCCACCTCGGCGGACGAGGTGCGCGGCCGGGCGCTGGTGTCCGGCTGGGGCTGCCACGTCACCGACGCGCGGGGCCGCGAGTACCTGGACGCGCGCTCGGCGCTGTGGAACGCGAGCCTCGGGTACGACAACCGGGCCGTCACCGAGGCCGTCGCCCGCCAGCTCGCGGCGCTGCCCGTCGCGCAGTCCGTCCGGCACGACCAGCCCGCCGAGATCACGCTGCGCTACGCGGAG
>NZ_JBFAAX010000398.1:0-5306 GCF_040639995.1 Actinosynnema sp. NPDC023658
CGTCGAGGCGCGCGCCCGGTCGGATCGCGCCCCCGGCGGCGGGTCGGACGGTGGTCGTGGCGCCCTCGTGCACGGTGATCGCGGACGTGCCCCGGACGTCGTCCGATCCCGTCCGGACCACCCGGGGTGCCGCTGGACGTCGTCGTCAGGACCGCAGTTCCAGGGCCGCGCGACGAGCCGCCACGTCGTCCGGGTCGTCGCCGTGGACGAGCAGCTGGAGGGTGCTCTGCGCGACCGGGTTGTCGGTCCGGGTGGTGTCGTGGCCGGACGTCACGAGCACACCGCCGGCCAGCACCGCCGGGCGGACGTGGGCGAGCAGGTCGACCAGCGGGGCGGCGGCGGTCAGCTTCACCGACTCGGCGAACCCGTCGAGCGCGTCGGGCCGGACCGACTCCAGTGCCAGCAACGGGACCGAGCCGCTGGTGATCCGGAAGTTCAGGTCGAGCATGACCGGTCGCCCGTCGGGCGTCTCGGCGCAGTCCAGGCTGCACAGCCCCCGGTAGCCGACGTCGGCGGCGCGTTGGGCGATGGCCAGGCACTCCGCGAGCAGGTCCGCCCGCAGCGGGCTGACCAGCCCGAACCGGCCGCCGACGTACACGCCGGCCGCGTCGACGCGCTGCTCGGTGACGGCGAGCAGCCGGGCCACCGCGTCCGGGCCCACGTAGAGCTGGACGCCCCAGTTGCGCGCGAGCTGGAGGTACTCCTCGACCACGAACTCGCCCAGCACGTCGGTGAACGCGGGCAGCACGACCGGTTCGCCCGCCTCGTGCAGGTACACGTCGAGGCTGCCGCCGTGCGCGTCGTTCGTCGCGGCCTTGAGCACCCAGGCCTTCTCCGCCGGGGTCGCCTCGGCCAGCTCGTCGCGGGTGACCACGCTGCGCCGGGCGTGGAAGCGCGGTGCGACGAACGTGCTGATGGTGGCCTTGTTGTTCAGGTAGCCGACGAGGTGCCCGGTCTTGACCAGGCGTTCGTCCGGGCAGAGCGCGGTCGGCTGCGGGTACTCCATCGAGATCGGCAGGCCGTCGGCCATCGCCTCGGTGACGCGGGCGGCGAACCCGGCCTCGTCGCGGAACTCGCGCAGGTCGTCGCCCACCGGCAGGCCGCCGTCGCGCAGCTGCGCCAGCAGCGCCGGGTGCGTGCCGCCCGCGCTGCAGATCACCGGCGCGTCACCGGCGACGGCGATCGGCCGGGCGGAGAGCGCGTCCACGGTGGTGCGGTGCCGGCTCGCGGTGGTGGTCGAGGCCGGTCGCGCGCAGACGGCGACGCCGGGGCCGTACACGTCGGTGAGGGAGCGGGGGGTGCCGACGACCGGCGGCAGCGGGGTGGAGGTGCTGATGACGTGCTCCCGTGGGGGTGAGTCGGGGCGGCCGCGCACGCCACACGGTGGTGTGGGCGAAGACGCGCGGTGAGAGCGGTGGGGGCGTGCCGTGCGGAGGCGGCGTCCACCGTGGGCCCGGTCGGTGCTCGGGGCCGGATCCGTGAAACCGTGGGCGAGCAGCCCGGATGCGGGCTGTGTGACCCCAGGGTGGCACGCCCGCGACGCCACACCCAAATGGCGCCCGCCGAGGGCCCCGCGCGTGTCCTACCTCCGGAACGCGCGTGTCCTACGTTCGGAACGCCCGAGTTGAACGCTCGGAACGTCCGGACCGGGCCCGCGTCACTGGTTCAGGTAGGCCAGGACCGCGCGGACGCGGCGGTGGGTGTTGTCGGCCGGGGGCAGGTCCAGCTTGGTCAGGATGTTGCTGATGTGCTTCTCCACCGACGGCGGGGCGAGGACCAGTTCGGCGCAGATGGCCGAGTTCGACAGCCCCTGCGCCACCAACGCCAGGACTTCGCGCTCACGGGCCGTCAGGGCGGTGATCCTCCGGTCACGGGTGTTGCGCGCGAACAGCTGGTGGATCACCTCGGGGTCCATCGCGGTCCCGCCGGCGGCCACGCGCTCCAGCGCGTCGAGGAACTCGTCCAACGCCGTCACGCGGTCCTTGAGCAGGTAGCCGATCGCGCCGTTGCCGTCGGCCAGCAGCTCGGTGGCGTACGTGCGCTCGACGTACTGCGACAGGATCAGGATCGGCGCCTTCGGGTCGCGCGCCCGCACGGACAGCGCCGCGCGCAGCCCCTCGTCCCGGAAACCCGGCGGCAGCCGGACGTCCACGATGGACACGTCCGGCCGGTGGTCCTGCACGGCCCGTTCCAGGTCCGGCGCGTTGTCCACGGCCGCCACCACGGTGTGCCCGGTGTCGGTCAGCATGCGCACCAGACCGTCGCGGAGCAGCAGCAGGTCTTCGGCGATCACGATGCGCATGGGAGCTCCGCGAGGACGGTGGTGGGCCCACCGGGTGGACTGGTGACCTCCATCGTGCCGTCCAACGCCTCGACCCGGCGCCGCAACCCGTCCAGACCGGAGCCGGACGGGTCCGCGCCGCCCCGACCGTCGTCCCGCACGCTCACGGACAGCACCTCGCCCGACCGTCGCAACGAGACCGCGCACTCGTCCGCCGACGCGTGCTTGACCGCGTTCGCCAACGCCTCCGCGACCACGAAGTACGCCGCCGCCTCCACGGCCGGTGGCAGCTCGCCCAGGTCCCCGGCGTCCACCACGACGCTGAACGGCGCGTCACCGGCCAGCGCCGTCAACGCCGCCGCGAGACCCCGGTCGGTCAGGATCGGCGGGTAGATGCCGCGCACCAACCGCCGCAGCTCGGCCAGCGCGTCCTCCAGCTGCCGCCGCGCGGTCAGCACGTCGGCCCGCGCCGGGTCCTCCGCCAGCCCCGCCGCGCGCAGCTTCCGGTCGGCCAGCGCCAGCGTCATGCCCGCCGCCACGATCCGGGCCTGCGCGCCGTCGTGCAGGTCGCGCTCGATGCGCCGGAGCTCGGCGGCCTGCGCGTCCACCACCCGCAGGCGGGTCTCCCGCAGCGCGCTGACCTGCTGCCGCAACCGCGCCCGCGGCCCGGCCTCCAGCAGCCGTGCCGCGATCGACGCCTGCACCCGCGACACCGCGACGACCAGCCACCGCACCGGCCACCACGCCGCCAGACCGACGAGGCTGAGCGCGAACCGGCCGGCGACGGTGTTGAACAGCCAGTCCGCCACCGGGTACAGGCGCGGGTTCGGCACGGCCCACAGCCACGCCGGCGCGAGGAGCACGCCCAGCTCGACCAGCCCGGCGACCACGCCGACCACGCCGGTGGCCACCCCGACCGGGAACGACAGCAGCAGCCACGCCAGGTCGCGCCACGTCGCCGGCTCGCGCAGCACCGCACGGCCCCGCGTCCACGGGTTCCGCCCGGTCACCGGCTCGTACGGGTCGCTGATCGGCCGCCGCAGCACCCAGCCCGCGCGCAGCCGCTCCAGCCGGGCGATCCGCCTGCTCACCCACGTCACCAGCAGGAACACCGGCGGGCCGAGGTAGGTGAACGACAGCAGGCCGCTCGCCGCGGTGGTGAGCACGGCCCACCCGAACGACGCCGGTCCGATCACCAGCCCCGCCAGCAGGTGCGCCAGTGCCCTGGCCGCGCGCGTGAACACGGGCTCAACCTAGTTGCGGCAGGGACCGCCGCCGGACCACGACCCGGGCGGGCACCGCGCCGGCCACGAGACCGAGCAGCCCGACCCCCGCCACCATCCCCAGGTACCGCATCGGGTCGACGAACAGCCGCCACCGCCCGTCCTGCGCCACGCTGAACGCCCCGACCACGACCCCGCTGATCACGCAGCCGAGCACCAGCGCGACCACCACCGTGATCACCGCCTCGCGGTCGAGCAGCCGGTGCAGCTGCGGTGACGTCGCACCGGTCAGCCGCAGGCCCGCGAACTCCCGCCGCCGCGCCCCGGTGGCGACGGCGAACGTGTTGACCACGGCGATCGCGGTGAAGCCGAGCGAGATGGCCACCATCAGCTCCCACGCCGCCTGCTGGTTGCGCGCCTCGACCGCGCCACCGGACGACGTGCGGAGCACCGGGAAACCGGCCAGGTCGGGCTCGCCGCGCAGGTAGACGGCGTCGACCAGCCCGCGCGGGTCGTGCGCCGAGGCCAGCCCGGCGTCGAGCACCAGGTCGCCGAACCCCCGCCAGTGCTCGAACACGGCCACCACGGTCAACGCCACCGGCGTGCCGTCGGCCAGCCAGAACGTCGGCCGGTCACCGAGCGCCCACCCGCGCTGCCCGAGCAGCGGACCGCTCACCGCGACCGAGTCGGGGCCGAGGTCGGCCAGGTCACCGTCCGTGACGCCGAGGTCCAGCGCCGGCTCGCCGGACAGCCGCAGCCCCCGTGCCGGGTAGTCCTCCGGCTTGCCGCCCTGGTCGACGACGAGCCTCGTGCCGACGGTGAGGGCGGAGCCGGTCACGGACGGCAGCGCGGCGACCTGCTCGGCGGTGGCGAGCGGCAGGCCGGGTGCGTTCCCCGCACCCACCTGGACGGTCGCGGGCGCGGTGCGCGCGGCCTCCTGCCGAGCGGTCACCTCGGTCAGCACGTCGCCGTTGAGCAGCATGGTCGCGTTGATCGCGAACATCAGCGTCAACGGGATCGCCACGCCGACCACCCGGCGGCTCTCCGCGCGGGTCAGGGCACCCGCCACCCGACCGAGCGCACCCGTCGCACCGACCAGCCGCGAGACGACCGCCGTGACGCCGCCGACCAGGATCGGGCCGAGCGCGGCGGCGGCGCACAGCAGCAGCGCGCACGACACGAAACCCATGCCCATCCCGAGCGGTCCGCCCAACGGCACCACGCCCAGCACCGTCACCGCGCCGGCGGTCAGCACGGCCGCGGTCACGACCCGCGGCACCCGGCTGCCCCCGGCGGTGGTCACCGTCTCGCGCAACGCCTGCGTCGGCGGGATCCGCACCGCCCGCCGGGCCGCCACCGACGTGGCGAGCAGCGTCACGAGCAACCCGACCGCGGCCGCCGCGAGGAGCACCACCGGGCTGACCGCCACGGCGAACTGCGCGGGCACCGCACCCAGCTCGCGGAACCGGCCGGCGACCACGTGCGCCACGACGACGCCGATCGGCAGCGCCGGCGCCGCGGCCACCACCGTGACCAGGACGATCTCCGCGCGCAGCAGGCGGCGCAGCTGGCGTGGCGTGGCGCCGGCCGTGCGCAGGAGGGCCAGTTCCCGCAGCCGTTGCCGGACCGCCAACGACACCGTGCCGGTGAGCACGAACACCGCCGCGAACCCGGTGATGCCCAGGACGAACCCGAAGATCGAGATCGCGCCGACGTAGTCGGGCACCGCGCCGGGCAGGTCGCCCTCCACCTTGTCCGCACCGGTGAGCACGGCCCAGCCGAGCCGTTCCAGCGCGGCGACC
>NZ_JBFAAX010000399.1:0-5306 GCF_040639995.1 Actinosynnema sp. NPDC023658
GCCAGCCGGTCGAGGGGATAGGGGAGCGGTCGAGGTGTCGTGGACCGGACGGATGTCGGGGCAGGCGGTCGAGCACGGTGGGCAAGCGCCCGTCGGCCTCGGTCTGGAAGAGGCTCTCGTCGAGGCCGAACGCGGTGTGCCGGTCGGGCTTCCAGTGCGAAGGAGGTCGCAGGACTGGATCGCTCCTGGTTGCCAACCACGCACCCGTGGCAGCTTGATTATCTCAATAACTTCAGTGTTAACTGAATCAAAACACTCACCATCGGTGCAAGTCACGGAGGCACAGGAAAAACAGCTCGGAAGCCCGGGAGGTCCGGGCTTCCGAGCTGGGGGGTCAGGCTTGCTCGGACCACCAGCGGCGGCCGGTCTCACCGAGGGTGGAGATCGGGTCGTAGTACGGGTACCGGCGGTCGAGGGCTTCGGGGTCGTCGAGCTCGATGCCGGTGCGGTAGTTCTTGGTCCAGTAGGAGATGCCGAGCTCGCGGTCGTACTCGTGGAGTTGGTGGACCCAGCGCTTGCCGACGTAGGGGACGTCGCAGACGATGCGCGGGGTGGCGTAGCCGGGCAGGTAGCCCATGATGGCGTGCTGGAGTTCCTGCGCTTCCCAGACGGCGACGCGCCAGTGCTCGGCGTTGGGGATCATGTCGCACATGTAGAAGTAGTACGGCAGGATGTTCGCTTCGCCTTGGAGTGCGAAGCAGAGGTCGAGCAGGTCGTCCGGGGTGGCGTTGACGCCCTTCATGAGCACGCCTTGGTTGCGGACGTCGCGGACGCCGACTTCGAGTGCGGTGCGGGCGGCTTCGGCGACGAGCGGGGTCACGGACTGGGCGTGGTTGACGTGGGTGTGGATGGCGAGGTTGACGCCTCGGCGGCCGGCGGTGCGGGCGACGCGTTCGAGGCCTTCGACGACCTTGGGTTGGAGCCAGTGCTGGGGTAGTCCGGCGAGGGCTTTGGTGGCGAGTCGGATGTCGCGGACGGTGTCGATGTCGAGGAGTCGCATGAGGAACGACTCGAGTTGGGGCCAGGGGACGTTGGCGACGTCGCCGCCGGAGACGACCACGTCGCGGACGCCGGGTGTGCGTTTGAGGTAGTCGATCATCTGGTCTTGGCGGTCGACGGGTTTGAGGGCGAGCTTGTGCTTCTGGACCTGGGGGGTGGAGTTGCCGACGAGGTCCATGCGGGTGCAGTGGCCGCAGTACTGGGGGCAGGTGGAGACGAGTTCGGCGAGGACTTTGGTGGGGTAGCGGTGGGTGAGGCCTTCGACGACCCACATCTCGGCCTCGTGGAGGGAGTCGCGGGAGGAGTGGGGGTGGCTGGGCCAGTGGGGGTCGCGGTCTGATCGGACGGGGAGCATGTAGCGGCGGACGGGGTCGTCGAGGAAGGCCTGAGTGAACGCCTCGGGGTCTTGGGGGGCGTCGGGGGCCATGGTGTTGAGCATCTGGGGCGGGATGAGCATGGACATGGTGGCGGAGTGCTGCTGGTCCGCGGTGAGGTCGTCGTAGAAGCGGTCGGTGAGCAGGTCGCCCATGAGGGTGCGGAGCTGCTTGGGGTTCTTGACGCAGTTGGCGCGTTGCCACTGGGCGTCGCGCCACTGGGTGTCGGTGACGTGGTGCCAGCCGGGGAGGCGGCGCCAGTCGGGTTCGACGAGTTCCCGGCGCCGGTAGGTGTAGGGCTGGAGGTCAGGTCGGTGGGTGGTGGGTGTGGCCTCGTGCAGCGCGGTCATCCATGCTCCCTACCCTCGTGGTGGCGGAAGATATGCTGCCAGATGCCTGATCAGGCGTAAATATTCCGGCGGGGAGCGTTTTGGGGGGTTGGTGCGTTGGGAGGGGTATGCGCGTGTTGTCGGTGGTCGTGATCGGGTTGGCGGTGGAGGTCACCGCTTTGGTGGCGGCGTTCGGGGCGTGGGGTCTGTTGCCGACCTTGGGTTTGCTGGTGCTGGGTGGTGTGGTGGGTTCGGTGTTGTTGCGGCGTGAGGGTGTGCGGGTGTTGGG
Organism: Actinosynnema sp. NPDC023658; assembly: GCF_040639995.1. NCBI lineage: Bacteria > Bacillati > Actinomycetota > Actinomycetes > Pseudonocardiales > Pseudonocardiaceae > Actinosynnema > Actinosynnema sp. NPDC023658. The sequence continues at coordinate 1,992 of NZ_JBFAAX010000399.1, forward strand.
GGCGTTCTCGGAGGCGGTGCGGTCGCGTCGTGCGCCGCACCAGGAGGTGGCGGACGGGGTGTTGATCGCGGCGGCGGGGGTGTTGATCGTGGTGCCGGGGTTCGTGAGTGATGTGGTGGGCTTGCTGTTGTTGGTGCCGCCGGTGCGGCGGTTGGTGAGTCGGCGGATGGCGCGGCGTGCGGAGGAGCGGGAGCGGGCGTTGGTGTTGGACCTGCGGTACGGGCGGGGTCCGGTGGCGGGTGGCGTGGTGGTGGACGGTGCGGTGGTGGAGGTGCGTCCGGAGTCGTCTCCGGGTGGGTCGGGGTCGTCGTCGGGTCGGGTGGAGCTGCCCTGACCTGGGGCTGGTGGTGGTTCGGTTGGTCGGCGGGGTGGTTGGGTACGTGTGACGGCATGACCGTCATCGGTGTGCACGCTTCGCACGAGCAGATTCATCCGTCCGCGTTGTTGGCCGCGGTGGAGCAGGCTGAACGGGTCGGTTTCGACGCGGCGATGAGTTCGGACCACTTCTCGCCGTGGAGTGCGCGGCAGGGGCAGTCGGCGTTCGCGTGGTCGTGGTTGGGTGCGGCGTTGCAGGCGACGAGTTTGCCGTTCGGGGTGGTGAACGCGCCTGGTCAGCGGTATCACCCGGCGATCATCGCGCAGGCGATCGGGACGTTGGGTGCGATGTACCCGGGTCGTTTCTGGGCGGCGTTGGGCAGTGGTGAGGCGAGCAACGAGCACATCACGGGTGGGGGTTGGCCGCGCAAGGAGGTGCGGAACGCCCGGTTGCGGGAGTGCGTGGAGGTGATCCGCGCTCTGCTGGCGGGTGAGGAGGTCAGTCACGACGGTTTGGTGACGGTGGATCGGGCGAGGTTGTGGACGCGGCCGGAGGAGCCTCCGTTGTTGGTGGGTGCGGCGGTGAGTCCGGAGACGGCGCGGTGGTGTGCGGAGTGGGCGGATGGGTTGATCACGGTGAACGCGCCGCCTGAGCAGTTGGAGCGGGTGGTGGGGGCTTATCGGGATGCGGGTGGTCGGGGGAAGTTGCACTTGCAGGTGCACTTGAGTTGGGCGGAGTCGGAGGACGAGGCGCGGGCGGTGGCGCACGAGCAGTGGCGGAGCAATGTGTTCCCGCCGCCGATCTGCTGGGACTTGGACACGGCGGAGCACTTCGACGTGGTGTCGGAGGGTGTGTCGGTGGAGCGGGTGGCGGAGGTGGTGAACGTGTCGTCGGATCTGGGGTTGCACGCGAAGACGATCCGGGATTACGTGGAGTTGGGGTTCGAGGAGGTGTACCTGCACCACGTGGGTCGGGAGCAGGAGCGGTTCCTGGACGCGTTCGGCGAGCGGGTGCTGCCGGAGGTGCGGTCGTGAGGTTGACGCAGACTTCTGATTTGTGGTGGAAGAACGCCGTGGTGTACTGCTTGGACGTGGAGACGTTCCACGATTCGAATGGTGACGGGCACGGTGATTTCCGGGGGTTGATCGACAAGATCGATCACTTGCACCGGTTGGGTGTGACGTGTTTGTGGTTGATGCCGTTCTTCCCGACGCCGGATCGGGATGACGGTTATGACATCACGGATTTCTACGGGATCGACCCGCGGTTGGGGACGATGGGTGATTTCGTGGAGTTCGTGCGGACGGCGCGTGACCGGGGGATGCGGGTGATCGCGGACCTGGTGGTGAACCACACGTCGGATCAGCACCCGTGGTTCCAGGCGGCGCGGGATCCGAAGAGTCCGTTCCACGACTGGTACGTGTGGGCGGACGAGCCGCCGGCGGACGCGCACGAGGGTGTGGTGTTCCCGGACAAGGAGACGTCGTTGTGGACGTACGACCGGAAGGCGAAGAAGTACTACTTGCACCGGTTCTACCGGCACCAGCCTGATCTGAACGTGGCGAACCCGCAGGTGCGGGATGAGATCGCGCGGGTGATGGGGTTCTGGATGGAGTTGGGGTTGTCGGGGTTCCGGGTGGACGCGGTGCCGTTCTTGTTGGAGGCGCCGGTGGAGGCGTTGCCGGATCCGCACGAGTACCTGGCTGATCTGCGGGCGTTCCTGTCGCGGCGCAACGGTGAGGCGATCCTGTTGGGTGAGGTGAACCTGCCGTACACGGATGCGATGGCGTTCTTCGGTGGGGCGGACGGTGTGGGCGACGAGTTGCACATGTGTTTCGACTTCATCGGGATGCAGCAGATGTACTTGTCGTTGGCGCGGCAGGAGGCGAGTCCGTTGACGCATGCGTTGAAGGAGCGTCCGCAGCCGCCGCGGGATTGTCATTGGGCGACGTTCGTGCGGAATCACGACGAGTTGACGTTGGACAAGTTGACGGAGCCGGAGCGGCAGGAGGTGTTCGCGGCTTTCGGTCCGGATGAGGACATGCAGTTGTACGGGCGGGGGTTGCGGCGGCGGTTGCCGTCGATGTTGGGGGGTGATCTGCGGCGGATCCGGATGGTGTACAGCCTGTTGTTCTCGTTGCCCGGCACGCCGGTGTTGTTCTACGGCGAGGAGGTGGGGATGACGGAGGACTTGTCGCAGGAGGGCCGGTTGGCGGTGCGGACGCCGATGTGGTGGGACGCGGTGGATGAGCAGCGGCGTGATCCGGAGTCGTTGTTGGGGTGGGTGCGGTTGTTGGTGGAGCGTTATCGGGAGTGTCCGGAGTTGGCGTGGGGGGCGTTCTCGGTGATCGATTCGGCGGATCCGGCGGTGTTCGCGCACCGGTGTGAGATCGACGGTGGGACGGTGATCGCGGTGCACAACCTGGCGGATCGGGATGCGGTGGTGGAGGTGCCGAAGGTGGAGGGTGTGCTGACGGATCTGCTGGTGGACGGCACGGTGAAGCCGAAGAAGGACGGTACGGCGGTGGTGGAGGTGGGGCCGTACGGGGTTCGGTGGTTCCGTCAGGTGGTGCCTGCCTGATCCGAGGTGTGTGTTCGGCCCCCGCGGTGTGTGTCGTCGCGGGGGCCGTTCGTCGTGGTGGTGGGTGTGGTGGCGGGGGTGGTGGCGGGGGTGTTTGTGGTCCGTTCGGTCCTCCACAGTGTGACCCTTGCGGATTCTGGCGGGTTCACGTGAAGATATGCGCGTCACCGGCCCTGTCGACCGAAGGATTTCCATGACCTCGCCGTACGGTCTGCATCGCGTCCTCGATCCTGTGGGGGTCTTGCCGCAGCAGGCGTACCGGCTCGACGCCACCCCGGTGTGCGGGGCCGACGAGGTGCTCCTGGACGTCGATCGCCTGAACCTCGACGCCGCGTCCTACCGTCAGCTGCGCGAGGAGCACGGTGTCGACGGGGTGCGTCGGGCGGTGTCGGACATCGTCGCGGCGCGCGGCAAGATG
>NZ_JBFAAX010000400.1:0-5294 GCF_040639995.1 Actinosynnema sp. NPDC023658
GCCCGCGGTGCCGCGCGGGAGTCCGAGACCTCCCGCCGGCTCGTCGAGGGGTTGGACGCGTTCTGGACCACCGTGATCGCGCCGATGGACCAGGACGGTGACGGGAAGGTCGACCTGCGGGAGATGATCGAGGGGTTCCGGCGGGCGCTGGCCGATCCCGCCCTGTACCCGCAGCAGGTCGGGCCCGTGGCCGACTGCTACTTCGACCTCATCGACCTCGACGGTGACGACAGGGTCGACCGGGAGGAGTTCGGGGAGATCTTCGGCCAGGCGGGCAACGTCTCCCCGGAGGACTGCGCCGCGGTCTTCGACGCGTTGGACCTGGACGGCTCGGGCGGGCTGGACCGCGCCGAGTTCCACCGGGCGCTCGCGGAGTTCTTCTACGGCGACGACCCGGACGCACCCGCCGTCCACCTGTTCGGCAGGATCACCGGCTGACCCGCCGCGCCGGCCGGACTACCGTGGAGGCCACATCGCCGGCCACGAGCCGCACCACGCGGCACACCGGCCGGCGGGGACGGAGACCCCGCCGATGCGCAACCCCCGTGCGGAGGCCTCCCCGCTCGCGCAGGTCGACACCGACCCCTTCCCGCGAGCCGGACGGCGTGGGGCGACAGGCCTCTTCCCCGACGCATCACCCCCGCCACGTGAGCCACCCTTGTCCGAGGACGGGGACCTTCACAGGCCGAGTTGACGCATGGTGGAACAACGCATGTCGGTCGCGACGCACTGGGGCAGTTTCGTCGCCGTGGTGGATTCCGGCCGATTACTGAGGATCGAGCCGACGCCCGACGACCCCGCTCCCTCGCCCATCGGCCCCGGGATGGTGACGGCCGCCGACGACAGCGCTCGCGTGTTGCGCCCAGCGGTGCGCGCGGGCTGGCTGAACGGCGAACCTCGTGCCCGCGGCACGGCCAGGGGCACCGACACCTTCGTGGAGGTGAGCTGGGACCACGCGATCACCCTGGTGAGCGACGAACTCCGCCGGGTCCGTTCACAGCACAGGGACAGCGCGGTGTTCGGCGGGTCCTACGGTTGGGCCAGCGCGGGCAGGTTCCACCACGCGCAGGGACAACTCCACCGGTTCCTGGCGCTGGGCGGGGGATACACCGACTCCCGCAACACCTACAGCACCGCGGCCCTCGAGGTCATCCTCCCGCACGTCATCGGCGGCCACCCGTGGAGCTACCAGAGCCGCATGCCGATGTGGGACGAGATAGCCGAGAACTGCGAGCTCGTGGTGGCGTTCGGCGGGCTGGCCCTCAAGAACAGCCAGATCAACCCCGGCGGGCTGGCCAGGCACCAGACGCGGGACCTGCAACGCCGGTGCCGCGAGGCCGGGGTGCGGTTCGTGAACATCAGCCCCATCCGCAGCGACACCGCCGGTTTCCTCGACGCCGAGTGGCTGCCCGTCACCCCCAACACCGACACCGCCGCCATGCTCGGCATCGCGCACACGATGCTGGTCAACGGGTGGCACGACGAGGACTTCCTGCGCCGGTGCTGCGTCGGGTTCGACCGCTTCGCCTCCTACCTGGTGGGCGAGGTCGACGGCGTCCGGAAGGACGCCGCCTGGGCCGCGCGGATCACGGGCCTCGACCCCGACGTGATCACCGACCTCGCCCGCCGCCTCACCACCCAGCGGTCGCTCGTCATGGTCAACTACGCGGTGCAGCGGGCGGACCACGGCGAACAACCGGTCTGGATGTCCGTCGTGCTGGCCGCCATGGCGGGCTCGATGGGTCGGCCGGGCTGCGGCTGGGGCACGGGTTACGCGACGATGGACGCGACCGGCGTGGCCCCGGACCGCCCGTTCGTCGCGACGATCCCCGAGGTCCCCAACCCCGTCGGGGACTTCATCCCGGTCGCGAGGATCGCGGACACCCTGCTGCACCCGGGCGAGGTCATCGACTACGACGGCATGCGGCTCACGTTGCCCGAACTCCGCCTGATCTACTGGTGCGGCGGGAACCCGTTTCACCACCACCAGGACCTGCACCGGTTGGCCCGCGCCTGGCAGGTCCCCGACACGGTGATCGTGCACGAAGCCTGGTGGAACACGACGGCCAAGTTCGCGGACATCGTCCTGCCCGTCGCCACCAGCCTGGAGCGCGACGACTTCGCCGCCGGGTTCTCCGACCCCCACCTCGTCGCGATGCCGAAGGTCCGCGAGCCGGCGGGTGAGGCGCGCACCGATCACCACATCTTCGCCGCGTTGGCCGCCCGGCTCGGGTTCGAGCAGGAGTTCACCGAGTCGCGCTCCGAGATCGACTGGGTCCGCCACCTCTACGAGCAGACGAGGGCCCGACTGGGCGATGCCGCCACCCTGCCGGACTTCGACGACTTCTGGCGGACCTCCACCGCCCGGCTGCCGGCGTCGACCGGACCGTTCCCCGGCGATTTCCAGGCCCTCCGCTCGGACCCGCAGCGCTTCCCCCTGCCGACGCCGTCGGGCCGGATCGAGATCTTCTCCGAGGAGATCGACTCGTTCGGCTACGACGACTGCGCCGGGCACCCCCAGTGGTTCGAACCGGTCGAGTGGCTCCGTGCCGACCGGTCGGACCGCTTCCCGCTGCACCTGATCTCGAACCAGCCAGCCTCACGCCTGCACAGCCAGTACGACAACGGCGGTCACAGCCTCGCTTCGAAGATCGACGGCCGTGAGCCGGTGAGGATCAACCCGTCGGACGCCGCCTCGCGCGGCATCGAGGACGGCATGATCGTGCGCGTCCACAACGACCGGGGAAGCTGCCTCGCCGGCGCGATCCTGTCCGACGACCTCATGCCGGGCGTCGTGCAGCTGTCCACGGGAGCGTGGTGGGATCCGGTCGAGCCGGGCCAGAGCGGAACCCTGGACCGCCACGGCAACCCGAACGCCCTCACCGCGGACCGGCCGTGCTCGCGCCTGTCCCAGGGACCGAGCGCCCTCAGCGCCCTGGTCGACGTCGAACCCTACGCTGGCCCCCTTCCCGACGTGCTCGCCTTCGCACCCCCAACCCTCACCACGCCCAGCTGAATGGTCCGGGCCTGTGACACGCGGTAGTCATCGCCACGCGCACGAAAGTGTCAGTGAACGATTCAGTTTGATCAATCACCGTAGGAGTCGGCGCTCGGGAGTTACTCGGGTGCCACCGGGTGGACTGGCCGCCCAGCGTCCATTCTTCGGTCCGGTTGCGGGTCTGGAAGTAGTGGGGTTTGCCCCCGGCCCCTCGCTGCGTCAGGGTGACGACGAACGGGTGTGTCGCCTCACCTTGGCGTCGGCGAGGCGACGGACGCTCAGGTCGGCTGGTGATTCAGTCATGCCGCCGTCGTGTCGGGTTGCAGGGCGGGGCCGAGCAGGAGTCCGCCGTCCGCGACGAACTCCGAGCCCGTGACGAATGAGGCGTCGGCCGAGGTGACGTAGAGGAGCAGGGCGGTGATGTCGGCCGGAGTTCCCATCCGCGGGATGGCGTACGGCTCAGGCGAGTAGAAGTCGGCGATGGGCGGCTGGCCCGCGATCGGCTCGTTGATCAACGGGGTGGAGATGACGCCGGGGTGGATGGAGTTGACCCGGATGCCGTCCCGGCCCAGTTCGAGCGCGGCGGTCCTGGTGAGCCCGCGCAGCGCCCATTTGCTGGCGACGTAGGGCGCGTAGAGCGAGGTGCCGACGTGGGCCATCGTGGAGGCGATGTTGACGATCACTCCGCCGCTGTTGCGGCGCAGTGACGGGGTCACGGCCTTGATGCCGAGGAACGTGCCGGTGAGGTTGACGTCGAGAATGCGGTCCCAGACCAGCCGCTCGACGGCCTCGATCGGTGCCGCGGGGTTCTGGACGCCGGCGTTGTTGACCAGCACCGCGATCGGCCCGAAATGGCGTTCGGTCTCGGTGACCGCCGCGCCCCAGGCGTCCTCGTCGGTGACGTCCAAGCGGACGAACAGTGCCCGCTCGCCGAGTTCGGCGGCGAGTTCTGTGCCCGGCCCGTCGGAGAGCGCGGCGATGACGACGTTCGCTCCCTCCTGGTGATAGGCCCGGACGTGGCTGGCGCCCTGCCCGCCGGTGCCGCCGGTGACGAGAACGGTCTGCTTGTCGAAGCGTCCCATGACGTGGTCCTCCCTGCAGGACATTGGTGAGTCGAGTGACTCACCTCGCCATCAGGCTATGGTCACGACGGATGGTGAGTCAAGCGACTCGTCTCGCGTAGAATGACGTCCATGACGACGGAGCCCTCGACCTATCACCGGCGCGTCGCCGAGCAGAAGCGGGCAGCCATCATCGACGCCGCCACCCGACTGTTCCTCGATGCCGGGTACGCCGGCACGTCACTGGCCAAGGTCGCCGAGGTGGCCGGGGTATCGAAGGCGACCCTGTTCAAGCAGTTCCCGACCAAGGCGGCGCTGTTCGACGCGATCGTGACCGAGTCCTGGAAGCTCGAGGACGAAGGCGACCTCCGCCCACCGACGGGCGACCTGCGGGCGGGCCTGACGGCTATCGGCCGCCGGTACGTCGCCCTCCTCGCCCGGCCCGGCATGGCCGCTCTGTTCCGCATCGTCATCGCCGAACTGCCGCGCTTCCCGGAGTTGGGCGAGGCCCATTTCGAGCGCGGCAAGATGCCCTACTTCGACTCGGTGCGCCGCTATCTCGACACCGAGAACGCCCTGGGAACGGCGAAGCTGGACGACACGGAGCTGGCAGCGACCCAGTTCCTCGGGATGATCTCCAACTACGTCTTCTGGCCCCGGATGCTGCTCATGAACTGGTCTCCCGACGACGCATCGATGGCACACGTCGTGGATGAGGCCGTACTGATGATGGAAGCCAGATACGGCGTCGCGAACACCACCAACTGAAGCGGCAGATGCCGTGCTCGAACGTTGGTCAGCGGGCCGGCCAGCCATCCAACAGGCTCTCCCGGCCACGTGGACGCAGTCCCCTCCGCGGGCGACGGGGGAGGGCGGTAGCTACCGCCATGGTCACGGCCGTCGTCTGCGTCGTCTGGATCGGTCACTGACATTCGGCGTGCGCATCCGCTGACAGCTCACCTGCGCATGCGCTGACATGTTGCTGCGTATGCCCAGCTCAGGCACTGACAGTTCCGCTGCGCGTCACACCCCGGCCGACGTTGGCGTGCCACGCAACCTTGCCGTCGGCTGGCTTCCGTTACGTTTCACTTATCGTAAGCCAGCAACTCTCCCGTCCATAGCGTTGCGTTGTGGACAATAACGTTTGAAGCTAACGTAATACTGCTACGATATAGCCGTGCGACGACGTCCGGCACGGTGCACGTCCCGGCCGTCACCGGAGCCGTGACGGCCGG